>JBJTRR010000769.1:0-7732 GCA_046076185.1 bacterium
CTGGCATATCGTACGCAAGTTGTTTATTCTTAACCTGGTAATAAATCTGCTCTCAAAGAAGTGAACAGGGGTTGACCGATCATGACCAGGGATGAATTGATTGCCATGCTTGTCTGCCCTATGGGCAAGAAGCCGCTGACACGAGACAACGACTCATTGATCTGCACACACTGTGGCACAAAATATGCGATTGAAGATGGCATTCCGAACATGTTAATTGAGGAAGCCACTTTGCCTGATGGTTGTGCCAGCATAGCCGCTTTGAAATGTGTGAAATCAGGCGAAGTCAAATATGATGGTTAATCAAAAAAGCCCTGGAAATTCCAGGGCTTTTGCAAAAGCTGATTGAGTCGAGTTAATTTCACGGCTGTGGCAGGTTTGAAGGCACGCCACTGGAAGCACCTGATGCCGGCAAAATCGAAGCATCTAGTGATTTTGCCTTATCTGCCGGATTATTCCTTGAGAGGTAATCCGGTTCACCTGCTGGAACGGCTGGTGGTATCGGCGTAGGCGGGCCGCCTTCCGTGCCGGCAGGGCCTGGCATCGGTGGCAGGTCGCGACGTGGGTTCACGCCGGGAATCGGCACAGCATCAAGCGCATCAGGCATTGAGTTGCCAACATTGATTGTCGGATTGGCTGGACCCGAGCCACCCGTGCTGATTCGGCCGTGGGCCTGCATCAGGTCGCGGGCCTGCAAATAAGCCTTTGCCGGGTGCGGGCCTTCTTCCACTGCGATATTGTTATAGGCCAAAAGTGTGCCCTTGGCTTCTTCCAGAGCCGCAATTGAAGTGTTGTAGCTGGTTTTATACTGGGCTTCCTGGGCAACGGCGTTGGCCCATTCGGCGACGGCCTGGAGATAGCGATCAATTGGCACACGTCCAACTTCGTATTCGGCCCGCTGGGCTTCAAGCCGCTGCGAGGCAGCCATTCGGTTTCGACCGGCCGTCTTAAAGAGCTTGTAATTCGCGTCAACTTCCAGGAAGAAGCGAGACAGAGAGTGTGTCTGCTGATGCACAATCTGCTGCAGAAAAGCACGCTGACGCAGCAGAATATATTGCGACGACCGGACATTCGCCATTGGGCCGCGGAAGCCGAGGGGTGCTGTAAAAGTCAACCCAAGCTGCCATGTCTGGAAGTTTGAGAAATTGCCCGGCTGGGCCTGCAGACCCGCCTGCTGTTGCAGGGCTGCGTTAAGCGGGTCGATGGCACGAAGTGTCTGGCCCGTCATCACGCCTTCGGCCGAGTCGATATTATTTCCGTAACCGTTGAGCTGATAAAGAGCGTCGAGATTCAGCGAAGGCAACAGCCGGTTTCTGGCCACAAGCAGCTGAAGTTCGGCCAGACGTACCTGCAACTGCTGCGTTACAATATCCGGCTGAAAGGCCAGCATCTGGGCCAGGCTCAGTTCCCAGTCAGGTTCAAGCCGAGCTTCCGTCGGAGCAGTCACCGGTACAATGCGGCGGTTATCTGTTGGCGGCAGGCCAAGAATATTGCGAAGCTGACGCTCAGTCGTGATCACGTCGGAAGTGGCCGAAATCAATTGCAGGCGAAAGCCTTCAAGCTGCTGTTCGGCTTCGGCTACGTCTGAAGGCGATCCTCGACCAACTTCGAACTTGGATTGCTCTCGGCGCACAATCTGCTCGCCCAGACCAATCGCTGTTTCACGGCTCCAAAGCTGGACTTGCTGCTGTGAAAGGGCCCAGTATTGTTGTTCGATAGAGCGCACCATGGCCATTACGTCGGCCTTGAATCGCCAGACGGCGGCATCGGCATTCACGCGGGCGATCACCACCGGTGCGCGATTGGCTTCCAAACCGCTGGGCCCGTTCTGTTCATTTCCGCCCAAAAGTGGCTGGCTGATGCGAAACTGGGTGTTAGCCGTATAAGCAGAAGGATAGACGTTCTGCGGGCTATTTGAAAAGTTCATATTAATGTTGTGTGCCACGTTCATTGTGGCACCGGTTGCAGACCGCTTCTGCAAACCAATCTGGAACTGATTCTGCTTCTGGTTGAAGATAATCGGGACTTTGTTTGCACCCGAGAAAAAGCCGGCCGAAATGGAGTTGTTAAATGGCTGGACGCTCTTGTTCCAGAAAATCGAAGTTGTAAATGTCGTGTCGAAAGTTGAGAGGGCCTGCGCGATTTGCGTTTCCTGAATGGCAGGGTCGTAAACGGTGGAAAGAGCACCTGCACCAAGTGCACTGGCGGCACCACCACCGGCACCCGTGTTAAGCGGGCTTGGTTCGAAGCCACCAATCGGAATACCCTGGGCACCGAGCGAGATCACGCGAATGACCTCGCTGTTTTCGAGGCCAATCTGGATGGCTTCCTGCACAGTCAGTTCCCAGATCTCTTCGGCCTCAGGCTCGTCGGTCGTCCGCGGAGGAGCCAGATCAGGCAGTGGAGTCTGTAACTGAGAGGAATTGCCTTCAAGCAGGGCTGCCTGTCGAACCTGGAAGTCTTCGTCGGGCAACACACCCGGGTTATCCTGGGGTACGACACGAGATTCATCAATATAAGGCTTCTGACAACCTGCACCAATCAGGTGCGTCAATACGACGAAGGTTGGCAGCAGTCGCCTTAATGAATATTTGAAAGGCATGGCCGAATCATCCTTGATTGGCTTGGCAGTCCCGCCATCTGATCAGGGTCGCTTCATGAACAGTCTGAAACGATGAACCCTACCGCCGCGAGCTGGTGTGTTCGTCGATTCCTTTCGACAAACACCCTGACAATGGCACATCCGCATTTACTGTGGCCTGAGCCCTTGTCAGGATGCCGGGTTGCTTTTTTACCAGATTATCGAAGACTCATTCGAAGTCTTCCAGAATCGGCTGTATGGTCATTGGAAAACGACCATATGGCACCCGACGGCTCTATAGGCTTGGAACGAATCTTATCAAAGCAACAAAACCTGCCAAGATCAAAAATCACTTTTTTTAATTTTGTTCTTGTTTGTTAATTTTCTCAGTTGTTTCTTGATCCACCGCATTTCGCCGGACTCGGTTCCGTCGATCCAGTGCCCTGCGAACTGAAGTGCATAACCCCCAGTGAATGCAGCCAGTGCCACAAGAAAGATCGGCACTGACATTAAACCCGTATAAATGGGTATCAACAGCACACCCACGATGGTCGGCGGAATGCCAAGAATATGCAAAACGAAGCTGACACGATGGCTGTGGCGCCGCATCCAGTCGTCAACCAGCGGTGCTCGGGGAAGCGGTGGGCATATCATCGCGTCAGTTTCTCAGCCGTTTTTCCTGCTCATTCGTTAATCTCACCATGCTCAATACGGTGCAAGATCTTGCAAAAACTATACGATCCGATTCAAATATCTGCAAACATGTTGCGAATTGCCCCGCGTGACAACCTCGCCGGAAGAGGCCCATGCAAAGTTGCTGGCCGAAAGAGCATTCTCGCTTGACCTGATTTTCCCTCCCGTGATTCCTCTGAGAGAAACAACTGCTCCAATGGCACATCAAGTTACATTGATTCCTGGCGATGGCGTGGGCCCCGAACTGGCTGAAGCCACTCGCCAGTGTATTGACGCAACCGGCGTGAAAATTGAATGGGACGTTCAGGAAGCCGGCGTTGACGTCATGGCCAAGCTGGGCACACCAGTGCCCGACAGCGTGATTGAATCCATCAAGCGCACTGGCGTTGCCCTGAAGGCACCAATTACAACACCTGTGGGCACCGGGTTTCGCAGCGTCAATGTCTATCTCCGTCAGGCACTTGACCTTTACGCCTGCGTTCGCCCGTGCAAGCACTATGCAGGCGTTCGTACTTTCTTTGAAAAGGCCAAGGTTGACCTCGTCATTGTGCGAGAAAATACCGAAGACCTTTACGCCGGTATCGAGTTCGAAAAAGGCAAGCCCGAAACGGCCGAATTGATTGCCGACATCAAGAAACTCAATGGCAAGACCATTCGCCCCGACTCTGGCATCTCGATCAAGCCGATTTCCGTGGCCGGTTCGGAACGGATTGTCAAATATGCCTTCGAATATGCCCGCAAGCATGGCCGCAAGAAGGTCACGGCCGTTCACAAAGCAAATATTCTGAAGTTTTCCGACGGTCTCTTTCTCGAAGTCGCCCGCGAAGTGGCCAAGGGTTATACCGACATCGAATTTGAAGATCGAATTGTGGACAACATGTGCATGCAGCTTGTGCAAAAGCCCGAGCTTTATGATGTCATGGTGCTGCCAAACCTTTACGGCGATATCGTCAGCGATCTTTGTGCCGGGCTGATCGGCGGCCTTGGTGTTGCCCCTGGCGCGAATATCGGTGAAAAGGGTGCCGTTTTCGAAGCCACCCACGGCTCTGCTCCGAAATATAAGGGCCAGTGGAAGCTGAATCCCACAGCTCTCATTCTTTCCGGCGTACTCATGCTTGAGTATCTGGGCGAACAGGCCGCTGCCGATCGTCTGAACAAGGCCGTCTCAAAGGTCATCGCTGAAGGTAAGGATGTCACCTATGACATGAAACCGCACCGCGACGACCCAACCGCTGTTGGCACCCTGGAAATGGCCAAGGCCATTATCAATGCCATGGGCTGATTCTTGCACAGGTTGAAATCATCGAAATGAAATTGGGCAGGTCGCCTCGGCCTGCCTTCTTCTTTTATCAGGCCATGTCACGTACAAAAAACTATCTTGATCTTGTCTCTGGTAAAACCAGTGGTCCTCTGGCGGCAATTGCCCGGGCTTTTCTGGCCGGTCTTGCCTGTGGATATGCCCTGGGAATGACCTTGCGAAATTTCGCATATGATTTTGGCTTGAAAACGATCGTAAAATCACCGGTTCCTGTGGTATCTATCGGTAATATCACCACAGGCGGAACCGGCAAGACACCCATGGTGGAATATGTCTGCCGGTACTTTCGCCAGAAAGGCCTGCGTGTCGCAATTCTAAGCCGGGGCTATGGTTCCGGATCGGGTGAAATGGCTGGAATGAACGACGAAGGATTGCTGCTTTATCAGAACTTGCCCGATGTGCCTCACCTTCAGGACTCAGACCGTGCCGGACTTGCCCGAATTGCTGTTGAAGAACTGGAGTCGCATGTGCTTGTGCTTGACGACGCCCATCAGCATCGCCGCCTGGCCCGCAATTTGAATATTGTGCTGATCGACGCCACTAACCCCTTCGGCTTCGGCTGGTTACTTCCCCGGGGCCTTCTGCGTGAACCTTCCAGTCAATCTCTCAGCCGTGCCGATGCCATTCTTATCACTCGATGCAACTTCGTTTCAACCGGGGCTCTGGAATCGATCGAGAATCGAGTGCGAGAAAAAATTCGGCCGGGAACGCCTGTTGCCCGCTCCATCCATCAACCAGTCGAACTTCTCCTTGCCACTGGTGAAGTTCAGTCGCTTGAAAAACTTAAAGGGAAAAAAGCAGCTGTTTTCTGTGGCCTTGGCAACCCTTCGGCCTTTCTTGCAACGGTTGAGGCGTTGGGCGTGCAAGTGATTGCAGAAAAAATCTTTACGGATCATCATCAATATTCTGATAGCGATATCGCCGAGCTCTCCGAATGGGTTGGGGCCACTGGCGCAGAGTTGGCCTTGACCAGCCAGAAAGATTTAGTGAAGTTAGTTTGCGTTCATCTTGGGGGTCGGCCTCTCGGTGCCATCCGCATCGGTCTTGAAATCACGCATGGCCAGGCTGAAATTAACCACCTGCTTGATCAAATGGCTGATCAGGTTGAGACGGCACCCATCACCGGTTTCTGATGGTTTCAACTGCCTTCATCTGTGTGACATAAATCAGAATTGGAAAAGGACTTCCCAAAGTGAGTGACGCTAACGACAGCCTGAACTGGGACGCTCTGACTTACGAACCGCTGGCCACTCGCCCGAGCAAAGTCGATCTTAACCAAATGGGCACTGTGCTTGTGCCGGGCAGTTCTTTCATGGCGTTTGCAGCCTCGCTTCCCAACCAGCTGGGCGGCAAGAACTTCCGAGCACTTGTTGATGCTCTGGCCCAGGCCCATTTCAGCAAAAAAAGGATTTTGGTCGCAGCCGGGGGCCATGTGATCAAGACAGGGTGCGGGCCCTATCTGGCTGACTGGATGCGTCGCGGGCTCATTCAGGGCCTTGCGTTAAATGGTGCTGCTTCGATTCATGACCTTGAACTGGCTATCGCCGGCCACACCAGCGAAGATGTCGGCCCGCGCCTCAACGACGGCACTTTTGGCTTTGCACGCGAAACCTCGGCTTTATTCACTCGCGCATGTGCCGAGGCTCATCAAAACAATGAAGGACTGGGCACAGCCATGGCCCGAATCGCGGCGGAAAGCGGAGAAGCTGGCCGGGACGTGAGTGTACTGGTAGCCGCTCATGAATCGGGCGTGCCAGTGACAGTGCATGTTGCGGTGGGTACAGATATTACGCACATGACGCCAGAATTGAGCGGTGCCGATCTTGGTGCGGCCACAATGAATGATTTTCGCCGATTGTGTACGCTTGTTAGTGGGCTTGAAGGCGGTGTCTGGCTGAACCTTGGCAGTGCAGTCGTGTTGCCGGAGGTCTTTCTCAAGGCGGTTTCGATTGCACGTAACCTCGGCTACAGCTTTGATGGTATGACAACAGCCAACCTTGATTTTCAGCAGCAATATCGTGGTCTGGTCAACGTGCTTCAGCGTCCCGGCCGCCAGGGTATCGGCCTGACTGGCCACCATGAAATCATGATCCCTATGCTTCATCTGGCCTTTCGTGAGAAAACGGCTTGAAATCCTGGCTTAAAGATCTGGAAGCTTTAGAAATAACGCACAGGTAACAGGAAAAGTCTTGAAGAAAACCTGCCGGTTTAGCACCCTGGCGGAAACAAGCTGATCGACAGCCTCTCACACACCACTGGTTTGTTTGCGATTTATCGATTAAGATTGCGTGGGTTCCCGATGAAATTCGGTTAATTCTGGGGCTTTTCATAGAAAACCGATTTCGATTTTGTTAGAAAGTAGAATCACATTTTGACCACTGCCCATTCAACACTCGCGGGAGAGTTCTCTAATGAATCGTAATCATTCCTCTCAGGGGCCTTTGCTGCTTGTTGCCGCCGGGCTTTTTATGGGCAGTGTGGCGATTGCCACGGCACTTGTGAACCAGCCCAGGATGGGTCGCCAGCCGGATGGTTCATTTGTCGTGAGTACGGGCCAGCGGCTCGAGGCTGACGGCCGTGCCTTCGCAGGTCGCCCGAGCGATCTGGCCGTGCATCCATCCGGCGAATTTTATGCCGTGATGGGCCGTAATCGTGTTTTTATCGGCGACGCCACAAAAGTGCATGAGTCTGCTGGGGTAAGTCTGGGCTCGAACGCCGGATTTCATGGTCTGGTCTGGTCTTCTGACGGCAAAATGCTTTATGCATCGACTCAGAAAGGCAATATCCAGAGTTTTACGCTTGCCGATGATAAAAAATCAGTTGTGGCAAACCGGTCTATTCGCATCGTGCCTGAGACAGAGAAGGAAAACCCTGTTCCCGGGGGGTTGGCCCTCACAAAAAATGGCAAAACGCTTTACGCCGTCTCTGCCAATCGTAATTCCGTGGTGGAAGTTGATCTCTCGGCAGATCCGGCCAAAATTCTCAGGGAAATTCCTGTGGAAAGTGTGCCATTCGACGTGAAACTGAGCGAAGATGAAAGCTTGCTCGTAGCATCGAACTGGGCAGGGCCACTCCCAAAAGCGGGCGACAGAATCGGCAAAAGCGATAAGCAGGATGTGGTTGTCAACGAACGACAGGGA
>JBJTRR010000770.1:0-5501 GCA_046076185.1 bacterium
AATGCACGATGGCTGTAGAACACCTGGCCCCCGATTCATCAACCTGAGAATTGCCTGGCTAACCTCTTCTGTGGTCATCGGTAGCACCTGAGAGATCGTGAAGACATTGGATGGGTAAATATAAACATGTTCGACTTCCAATGATCCCAGTAAAGTGCCACCATATCTCATGGAAGAACGACCAGGGTATCGATCCATAATTGACAAAACGTCTTTCACTATGGGATTACGTGGACTGACGACTTTAATTTCGGAACTGGCAATCCAGGTGTCTCCAAGCTTTTGTAACGAATCATGGACGGCACGGTAAGCCGCAGCGGGGCCTTCGCGATCCACAATTTCGGAAGCGATATAAAGAAACCAAAGTCCTTCTTCCGCCGTTTTGACCCAGAAAGCGGCCACGACCTGATGACCATCGGTTGCAAATCGTTGAACGAAGCGACGACCGTCATCGACTCGGTTTTCTACCAGCGTGCTTTGATCCATGGCAAAACTCCTTGCTCGATCGCCTCGATAAAGTCCTTCGCGTCATTCTCCTGTTTACCAGTCTCGTAGCGGGTTTGCTCGTTCCAGTCTTTCACGATATCCCATTGCGTACTGACTGTCGCATCATTGTCCATCTCAATGTCAAGTTTCGCCATTTTTCTGAGCAATGTTAGCTCATGTTTATAAAAATTATCAGCCAGTTTTTTCTCTGGGAAGCTGTTTGAATTCATCAAGTGAGCAATGATTTTTATCTTGAGAGCGAACTCAACCGCATAGCCAGCAAGATAGTAAGCACCATCCCATTCCTTTGCGACAAGAAGTAATTTCGCCTCTCTCAAACGTAATTCTATTAATTTCTCAAAATCGGAACGAGATGTGACGACAGTCATATCAGGGCATCTATCACACTTTTAACGAATAAATCATAAAGGGTTGCCCGCACGCAAAGCAATAGAGAATGTGTAGTGACAAGACTTTATCGACCTGATGCCGATCACCGGAATGCAATTGCGTCATGGTTCAACGAGCAAGCCGTTTGTTCTCTTTTTCAAACCAATTTCAAACCGTTGAATTAACAGGGTGGCATGAACCAGAAAAACACTTTTCAAAGCCTTTGTTCATAGCGATTGTGCTTGGCATCGGGCAGATAAATCATGCCGGCATCGTCGGCAACGGCAAGCCCTGCATCAAGATAGAGCACCAGGCCATTGACGCGGTCGCCAGCCGGGCTGAGAAGATACCAGACCGATTCGCCCACATCGTTTGGCGTAATCAGATTCTGTAGTCCAGCCGGAAAATCCTCCCGGCCATGGCGTTTCTGCAAAATGCGCTCGCCTGGCGTGTCAACCCAGCCAGGGGCGACCATGTTCGTCATGATTCCGTCGTTAACATATTCCACAGCAATCTGTTGTGTCATTGCCAACATGCCCGCCTTGCTCACGCCATAAGCAAATAGCCCGCGCAGGGGGCGAGTCGATCGCGTCGAACCAATATTCACAATCCGCCCAAACTGGCGAGAGTGAAACCCGGGCAACAGCTCGCGAATGCCCAGCCACGCCCCTTTCAGGTTGATCCCAAGGCACGTATCCCAAAGCTCTTCCGACGTTGTCTCCGCCGTGCCGCGGGGGCTGATACCGGCATTGTTCACCAGCGCGTCCACCGGCCCAAAGGCCGCTTCGGCCCGCTCAATCGCCGCCCGCCAGCTCTCGGCACGGGTCACGTCAAGGCCAGTGCCAATAGCTGTAAAGCCTTTTTGCACAAGGGCTTTGGCTTCGGTTTCGGCAAGATCGGCCTGAATATCGGCCAAAACCACTTTAAGGCCATGGCTGGCAAGGCTTTGGGCAATGCCCAGGCCAATGCCTTGGGCTGCGCCGGTGACAATCGCCACATTCACCTTTTTTTCAGCACTCTCGGCCACGGCGGGTCACTCCCATTCAATTGTGCCGGGGGGCTTGGTGGTAATGTCGTAAACCACACGGTTAACACCCTTTACCTCATTCACAATGCGGGTCGAGACCCGGGCCAGCAGGTCATAGGGCAGTCGTGAAAAATCAGCGGTCATGAAGTCGTCGGTCTGCACGCTGCGAATGCCAATCACCTGGTCATAGGTGCGGCCATCGCCCATCACCCCCACACTTTTGACGGGCAGAAGCACGGCAAACGACTGCGACGTCTGCCGGTAAAGGTTTGCAGCGTAAAGCTCTTCAAGAAAAATGGCGTCGGCTTTTCGCAGAAGGGTAAGCCGGGGTTTATCAACCGCACCCAAAATGCGCACGGCAAGGCCGGGGCCGGGGAACGGGTGCCGCCAGACAATTGATTCAGGCAGGCCCAGCTCAAGGCCCAGTTGTCGCACTTCGTCCTTGAAAAGGTCGCGCAAGGGCTCAATCAGCTTAAAACCAAGCTCGGCCGGCAACCCGCCCACATTATGGTGGTGCTTGATGGTGGCGGCCGGGCCATCGGGGTCGCCGCCGCTTTCAATCACGTCAGGATAAAGCGTGCCCTGGGCCAGCCAGACGGCGCCAGGTATCGAAAGTGCTTCCCGCTTAAAGACTTCGATAAAGGTGTGGCCAATGCGGATGCGCTTGTCCTGTGGGTCGGTGACGTCGGCCAGGGTGCCCAGAAAATCGGCCTCGGCATCGACAACGCGAAGCTCGACCCTTGAGCTTTCGCCAAAAGCCTGCGCCACCTGCTCTCGCTCGCCCGATCGCAGCAGGCCGTTATCGACAAACACACAGACGATCTGGTCGCCCACGGCCCTGGCCAGCAGGGCGGCACACACGGCACTATCAACACCGCCGGAAAGGCCACACACAATCTTCTCGCCGGGTGCAATCTGGCTTCGCACCTGCTCAACAGCCCGCTCAACAAACTGAGCCATCGTCCACGACCCGTCAGAGCCGCAGACACCTCGAATAAAATTACGCAGAATTTGCGAGCCCTTCGCTGTGTGCGAAACTTCAGGATGAAACTGTATCGCATAAACTGGCAACGACTTATGCTTCACGGCCGCAACCGGGCAACTGGCTGTGGCGGCCAGCGGCTGAAATTCCGGGCCCACTTCTCGCACCTGGTCGCCATGGCTCATCCAGACGATCGATTTTTCATCCACATCCTGAAACAGAACATTCTGCGCATCAACCACTTGCAGCTCTGTCCGGCCATACTCGCGTGAAGGGCAAGGCTGCACCGCCCCGCCCAGGTTCTGGCAAGTCAGCTGCATGCCATAGCAGATGCCCAGAATCGGCAGGCCAAGGCCGAACAGGGCGGGGTCGCAGGTGGGTGCGCCAGGCTCGTAAACACTGGATGGGCCACCGGATAAAATCAGCCCGATGGGGTTCAGCTCGCGCACGCGGGCCGCGGTAATGTCATGTCGCACAATGCGGGCAAAGGCCCCCTGCTCTCGCACTCGACGTGCGATAAGCTGAACATATTGGGAACCGAAGTCAAGGATCAGGACGGGCCGGTCGGCCATGATTGGCGAATGCTCCGAAGTATTGTTGATTCAAGCGGTTATGTGCGTGTCAGTTCACCGGGAACAGGTCATTTCCTGGCGGCAGTGGCGGCCAGTGCGGCTGATCGTTCAGTGGCGGCCAACACGGCATCGATCAGGGCGGCACGCAGGCCACCTTTTTCCAGTGCATGGATGCCGGCAATCGTTGTGCCGCCGGGGCTGGTCACCTGGTCTTTCAGCTCGCCTGTGTGGCGGCCGGTTTCCAGCACCATCCGGGCCGAGCCCAGCACCGTCTGTGCAGCCAGCGAGGTCGCCACGTCGCGCGGCAGGCCGACTCTAACTCCAGCATCAGAAAGGGCTTCGATCATGATATATACAAAGGCGGGGCCGCTGCCGGAAAGGCCGGTAACGGCATCAAGTGCCGACTCGTTCACACGGTGCGCCACACCCACGGCAAGCAGAAGTTCACGCACAAGCCGTTCGTCGTGAGTTTTCACGCCGGGGCCGAGGGCATAGGCGGAAGCCCCGCTGCCAACAAGACTTGGCGTGTTTGGCATGACACGTATGATGCGGCCATAGCCGCCCAGCCCTTCAGAAAGAGTCTTCAGCGAAATGCCGGCGGCAATCGAGACGACCAGCGGCTCGGCCTTGCCGGGGCCAAGGCCGGGGGCGAGTTCTGCCAGAACTTCGGCCATCGACTGCGGCTTGGTGGCCAGCACCAGCACATTCACATTGTCGGCAACATCGCGGTTGGAACCAAGCACAAGCGAGCCGCCGGTGTCGTGGCCGAACTGCTCAAGGATGGTTTCATTAACGTCAGAAGCCATGATCCGGTCGGGGTTTACAAGCCCTGCGGCGACCATGCCGCGAGCCATGGCCCGGGCCATCTGGCCAGCCCCGATGAAGCCGATTCTAGCGGTTGCCCAGTTTTCCGGCATCTTTCGCACCTGCCTTGCGGTCGGTCGATGGGTTGTGAAGCAGCTGACGGGTTGTCAAGCAGAATTATGATTCAGATTAGGGAAAAAACCGGTAATACTCAAGCACGGAATAAAGAAGCCGAGAGAAATTCATAAAATGACTTGCAGATGACGATGGAAACAGTTATGATCTTTCTTCCTGTACATTTTCGTGTTTGCCGCCGCACGAAGTTAGGTCATTCTGTTTGGTTAACCGACCAAAACGGAACTCAAGTGCAGTCGAGTGCGGTGATTCTGACTTCCGGAGAGATAAGTCGTGGCAGTACCAAAGAGACGTAAATCCAAATCACGCAAAGGTATGAGGCGTAGCCACGACGCGCTGACCCTGCCTGCCATGAACATCTGCCCGCAGTGCAAGGAATCCATTGCCCCGCACAAGGTGTGTCATCTTGTAGAGCAGTGTGGCAATATTCAGCGGTCGAAACCTCATAATCCGGAAGTTGTCGCGGCTGAAAGTTGATTTCAGCCGACCTGCCCGCCACTCAGTGATTTTTCGCTGGCGTGATGGTCTGATGCGGGCCGGTTGACAATTCAAACGAAATCATTTGTGGAGAGTCTGGTCAAATGGGACGCGTGTGCGAAGTCAGCGGCAAGAGAACAACAACCGGCAACCATGTCACAACACGTGGTAAGGCCAAATACCTGGGCGGTGTGGGTATCAAGTGCACAGGCCGTTCGCGCCGCACGTTTGAGCCAAACCTGCAGTCGATCCGCATCTGGTTGCCGAATGGCAAGACACAGCAGGTTCGCGTTGCCACTTCGGTGATCCGCGGCGGCGTGATCACCCTGGAAGTTGACGGCGTGAAGCAGACCTTCCCGCTGATCAAGGCCAGTAAGGGTTCACAGCAGGCCCGCGCCCGCTTGGGCAAGCTTTACCCGATCTGATTTCGGCTGAGCGAACACAATCATTTCTAACGAGCCCTGCTTTTGCCTGGCTCGTTTTTTTGTTGATTTTGTTGAGCGGTCACTGGTTCACTGCGTGTAAAATTTGTTATTCCCTCGTTAAGGCTGGAAATGATGAGTTGTCTGTAAGTTACGGGCAGCTTGGCATATACAATATTTTTATTTTCCCAGAAATGTAGTGTTGC
>JBJTRR010000771.1:0-1007 GCA_046076185.1 bacterium
GAATCGAGTCGCGCACGGCCTGCGACTCCAGCCTCATTCCAGGCCATCGCCAGAACTGTCGATTGTCAGGGTCTTTCGCCACTTCGTTGTCTCGCCCCTGCAGAGTCGAAGCACGCTGCCAGGCTGCTGAACTCACAATCAGCCGGTGCATGTGTTTCATGCTCCAGCCACTCGCCACAAATTCTGATGCCAGCCAGTCCAGAAGCTCAGGGTTTTCAGGCGGCGTGCCCTTCCGGCCAAAGTCAAACACGGTCGGCACCAGTGGCTGGCCAAAATGCCTTGCCCAAATATGATTCACCGCCACCCGGGCGGGCAGGGGGTTCGTCGCGTCGGTCATCCACCGGGCCAAAGCCAGGCGTCGCCCGGTTGTCTTTTCAGGAAAACCCGGGAACGGATCAAAGGCGGTTGATGTAAGAAACTTGGTTGCCACGTGCTCGGCACCGGCAAGCCGTGTGTGCCTGCCCGAAAGATCGTTCGCTTTCGCCCTGGCCTGATCCAGCTCAGCCACGGCTTTTTCACGCGATTTTGCCAGCTCTTCACGCTTCTCGGGCTTGCCCTGCAGCACGGCCAGCTCGGCCCCGGCCAGTTTCCAATCCGCCTGGGCCACAGCCACCTTTCGTTCGGCTGAAACGGCCTCTTTCACCAGCTTTTCTGCACTCACCGTTTTGTCAATGGTCGCCCGATCCGCCTTCGCCCTGGCCTCAATTCCAGAAACTTCAAGTTCTGCCAGCGTCAGTGCTTTTTCAGCCTGAATACGGGCCAACAATTTCACAAGTGCCAGTTTTTCAGGTGCCTGGGCATTCTTCCCGACTGCTTCGGCAGGCTTGCCGCCTTGAACTGCAGCAATGGCCTCTCGCCACTGTCTGGTCGCTTTCTGCAAGGCATCTCGTGCCTCGGCCAGCTTGTTTTGATGATATTTTCTCAGATCATCCAGAATCTGTGGCCGAAGTTCCGGGTGAAAGGCCTCGACAGGCAGCGAAACAGGCCTGATTTCCAGATTTTTGCCG
>JBJTRR010000772.1:0-6345 GCA_046076185.1 bacterium
CTATGGCGCCGTCCTGCATGCCTTTTTCCATGGCATTCCACCAGTCGGCATTAGAATTCGTGACGAAAATGATGCGAGGGCCACCGGCTTTTGTGGAAGCCGGTGAAGCGGCAGGCGGTGTACCAGTGGAAGCGGTCGGGCTTGAGCCGGGAGCATTTTCAGCACCACCGCCACACCCGCTGATGACGACCGCAGGCAAAATGAACGAAAGACTCAGGAAGCGAAAAAGGCTGCGACGTATTGCCACGGGTTGTCTCCCAAGAGAACGAAATTGTGCCGCTACAGAACAAGCCGGCAAAGGATTTCTGGTTTTTGCCGGACTGCCCGGGGGGATTGTTCGATAGAGCACGATCATAACGAAAAAAAGTGCTGAATGCGAGTGTTGAAAATGGCTCAAAATTGTGTCACAGCTCTTGATATTTCCGATTTTGCCACGAACGATTAGATTGATGGTTGAAAACGACATGAATTGTTCTCTGGAGCCAGCTATTTTAATGAAACGATGGACCGACCGGGTTTATGGTGATTCACGGATCGATCACCCACATGTGCTCGCCCTGATTGAAACCCCCACCTTCCGCCGGCTGGCCGGAGTCATGCAGTCAGGCCCTTCTGCCCTGGTTTTCCCGTTCAAAACCGTCAGCCGGCTGGAACACAGCCTTGGCGTTTATCTGCTGCTGGAACGGCTTGGCGCAAGCTTTCAGGAATGCATCGCCGGCCTGTTGCACGACATCTCGCACACCGCTTTCTCGCACGCGATTGACTTTCTTATCACCTCTGTTGAACAAAACCACCACGAAAAGATCAAAGGACTTTTCCTGCATCGGCCGGATATTACCGAAGCCCTTGCCCATATGGGTTTTAAGCCCGACGATTTTGAAGACGACTCGCGCTATTCGCTGCTGGAACAGCCCTTACCGGGCCTTTGTGCCGACCGAATCGACTACTTTCTGCGTGATGGCCTGGCCTGCGGCGAGATCGGCCAGCCTTTTGTCAATGCCTTTCTGCAAAAACTTGTTGTGGTCGAAGGGCAGATCGCGATGGCCGACCCAGGCCTGGCGGCCGAGGCCGTGAAGCTGTTCGACCAGATGAACTGCCATTGGTGGGCAAGTCGTTCAGAATCATATATTTATAATCGATTTGCCGAGCTTCTGGGCCATGCCATAGAGCAGGGCGTAATCAGCGAGGAAGACCTGCTGACCAGCGATGCCGAAGTGATCGCCCGGATTGAAAAATCGCCAGTTGCTTCACTGCGTGAAAGCCTCAGCCAGATTCGCGACTTTCACCCGACCGAGCTGGAAGGCTTTGTGCCAAGAGTGGTGCCCAAACACCGTTGGATCGACCCGCCGATCTGGACTCACGGGCAACTGCTACAATTTTCCAGCCTGAATTGAAATTGTCGCAGATTAAATACAATTTCAATTGTTGAAATATAAATAGATCAGGAGAAAACCATGTCATTTGATCTTCAACGATATCTGGATGCCCAGGATACTCATTACGAGGATGCCCTGGCTGAAATCAGAAATGGCCGGAAAACAACGCACTGGATGTGGTTTATTTTCCCTCAGATCGCTGGCCTGGGAACGAGCGAAATGGCAACGCGATATGCCATTGAAAATCGCGAAGAAGCCAAAGCATATCTGGCCCACCCGGTGTTGGGGCCAAGGCTGGTTGAAATTACATCGGCACTGCTTGGGCACAAGGGGCTTTCAGCGAATGCGATTTTCGGCACGCCCGACGACATAAAGTTGCGGTCGTGCTGCACACTTTTCGCTGAAGTGTCACCGCCCGGATCGGTTTTTGAGCAAGTGCTGGAAATGTATTTTCCCAATCAAAAATGCGAATTTACAATTTCACGATTGAAATAAAAACGATGGATGTAAGACTAAAAATTAAAATTCAGACCCGGCCAATAAACCAGGCCCGAATTTCATGAATGGCAAATGCAATTTCTGCTTAAAAGTATTATCAAGCCACTTTTTTAGCAGAAATCAGTGATTCGATGGAATCAATCGTGTCAAGGTGATCAGCGCCGGCCTCATGCGCTTCCAGCGTGACTTCGAAATGGTTTTCAAGAAAAACCACAAGCTTCAGCGTGCCGATGGAATCAAGAATTCCGCCAGTGATCAACGGAGTATCGGTTGTCAGATTTTCCGGATCTTCGCCCGGCAAGAAATGATCAAGCACAAATGATTTGACGTCTGTGGCAATCTGACTCATTTTTTCAGCGACTCCATCGATGACAGGTGGGGAGAAACAGAAACGACCCTGACCACCGGGGAAGTGGCCTGAGACGGTGTAGCCATGACCCGGCTGTGTGCCGGCCGAATGTGCGGTTGGTAGATCGAAGTTTCGGCTTCATGGCCGATCACCCGGCCAGTAGCGCGGCTGATTTCAGGCAAGCCAAGCCATTTCAGAATTGTCGGAGCCACATCATGCACATGGCCACTAATCGGCTGACCAGGCTCAATTCCCGGGCCACTCAAGGCCACAATGCCAGTTTTGGAATGGGTGCCCGGCAGATTCGAATCAACGGCCTGAATTCTTGCAAGACCATTGCCAGGCCAGCGAGCCAGCGGATGATAGCCATCGGCCGGCACAGCGATAATTTCGGGCCAGCCACGGGCTCGAGTGTCAATGCCCCATCGTTTTGAGACCGTAATGACATTGGAGAAAATCGGCTGACTGGTTTCAGGATCGGCAATCAGCTTGAAAATTTCAGCGATTTCATCGACGAGTCGTTCCGCCTGCGACTGATTTCCGCTCGCCTTTTCTGAAAGGTAGATCAGCCCGGAAAGCCTGCCAAATGGTGCGAAAGCCAGAGACCTTGTCGCATCGCAGTGCATGGCCAGGTGAATCGGCCGCCCGAAATTTGTGCCAAGAAGCCTTCGGCCCAGCCAGTTTTCAGCCCTGCTCGCCGCCCGCTTGCTGCCCGAGAGAAGCCGACTGGCCACGCCCTGACCCCGCTGAATACCGTGAATCCGCAGAATCCCGTTGACATTCACCACGGCCCGGCAGCGAGTGAATCCGTGGTCAGAAACCACCATTAAACCTGCACCTTTAGCCTGGGCAAGCCCGGCCAGCGTTCCGATGAAATGATCAAGCCTGTGCAGGACCTGCCGCACCAGCCCCAGCCATTCGGGGCGGGCCAGTTCCGAAGCCGATTCATCGACCTCAAGCTCGGGCCACATACGATGCAAAAAACCGTCGAGCTCTTGCAGGTGTACCGCCAGAACCGACCAGGAGACAGCCTCTCCGGCACGGGCTACCAAAGCCCCAAGCTGATCAAAATATTGTTCAGTGCGCCGCACAAGCAGAGCCAGTTCTTCCGTAGCTGCCGGCCTTTTTTTCCAGATGGAATGCTTAGGAAAACCAGGCAGTTCGCGCCGTAACTGCTTCACCAGTCGATCGGGGCCATGCCAGGCCGCTGACGAATTGGGTGAATCAGAGCCGCCCACCACCAAGCCGGAAATGCCCGAACTGCTGTGCACAATTGGCGTGTGAATGCTTAGTATTTCTCTGCCGGCCTGGCTCAGCAAATGCCAGAGGTGTTCGGCCGTGAGACTTCGATGATCGGCCGGGGCGACCAATCTGGATCCTGGCCTGACACATTCGGTGTCGTAAATGCCATGCCTGGCCGGCGTCTGGCCCGTTAACATGCCCGCCCAGGCCACGGCGGTTGTGGATGGTTCGCTGGTGTAAAGCGTTCCTCGCGATGAACTTGCAAGCACTGCCGCTAAATTCGGCAGAAGCCCTCTAGCCAGGCACGACCCCAGCCAGCTTTCGTCGCCACCGTCAAGACCGATCAGCACCAGGCGATCGACGGGTCGAGTGAGCAGCATCTTTCGACCCTCCATGGTCTTACGGTTGAATTGACCTTGTACACTGACCCTTCCGGGCAGGCCCTGGCGGCGTGTGTAGATGGATCTTGATTGGCCGTTATTCAACCCGAATTCGGGATTTCGTCAAGGCCGATTTCTCTGAAAAACCGAGAGACTTTGAGATCATTGTTTTGATCGCACTGGCCGATGACGGGAAGATTTCGCATAATAATTTCATTGCTCCTTCCCGGCCTTTGCAGGCCAGGCCTTACATGTAACACAAAAAAGATCCCGGGGCCACCTGACCATGCGTGAACGGACCCAATCGCAAGTGCTGACGGCTGATTTTCTTGAAATTCGCCAGCGGATTCTCGACCTGGCCGCCATGCTCGACCGCTATGACGCCGCCAACACCGAACCTGGCCGCGAGACCGATACCCGCTTGACTCAGATACGTGAAGGACTGAAAGCTTTGGGCGAATCGGGAAGCAGCCGGGCTGAAGCCGTTCAGCAGATCTTCTCGCTGCCCTATGACCAGAACTGGCTTGACCGCTTCGAGCTGAAAAAGCGGTTTTGAAGTCGAAATTCATTTCACACGATTCAATCAGCCCCAGATTGAGGATTCGATGGCACGCTATATCGACCCGCACATTCACATGGTTTCACGCACCACAGACGACTACAAACGCATGGCCCTGGCCGGCTGTGCCATGGTGAGCGAACCGGCGTTCTGGGCGGGCTTTGACCGCTCGGGGGTGGAAGGTTTTCGTGATTACTTTCGTCAGTTGACAGACTTCGAAGCCAAGCGATCGGCCGCCTATGGCATCAGCCACTACACATGGCTTTGCATTAATGCCAAAGAGGCGGAAAACGTGGCACTTTCACGCGAAGTGATTGCCATGATTCCGGAATTTCTTGACAGCCCCACCGTGCTGGGAATTGGCGAAATTGGCCTGAATAAAAACACAAAGAACGAGTCGATTGTATTTATTGAACATCTCGACCTGGCAGCACGCACTGATGAACTGATCTTGGTACACACGCCGCACCTGGCAGACAAATATCAGGGTACACGCATGATTCTTGACATGCTGCGGCAGGAAAGCCGAATCAAGCCCGAGCGGGTGTGCATGGATCATGTCGAGGAACACACAATCAAGCTGGCCCTTGATGCCGGCCACTGGGTGGGCATGACTCTTTACCCAATTACGAAATGCACGCCGCAGCGAGCCGCCGATATGGTTGAGAAATACGGAACCGAGAGAATCATGGTCAATTCAGCTGGAGACTGGGGCCATTCCGACCCATTAGCCGTTCCGGAATTTATTTTCGAAATGAAAAAACGCGGCCATGCCGATGCAGATATCGACAAGGTTGTATTTCAGAACCCATTGAGCTTTTTCCGCCAGTGCCGGCGATTCAACTGGTCGCCCGCATCATAATACAATCTGGCAAGTACAATCGATCGACAGCATCAGGATTGAATCAAATGCAATATCACCGTGGACTTATTTTCATACTGGCAAGCCTTTTTCTTGCACTGTTTCAGGCCGATGCCTGCTGCGACGACATTCGCGTTCTGGTGTGGGACGAACAACAGCCTGAGCAGAAAAAAGCATATGATGGCGGCTTTCTGGGCGATGCAATTGCAAATCATTTGAAATCAAAGCCTGGCCTGGTTGTGAAGTCAGTGAATCTTGGCACAACCGGTCAGGGGCTTGATGAAAAATCACTGGATGAAACTGATGTATTGATCTGGTGGGGCCATATCAAACACGACGCCGTGACCGATGCCAATAATAACGCCATCGTGAAGCGGGTGCTGGCAGGCAAATTGCAACTGATTTCGCTTCATTCCGCGCATTATTCCCGACCCTTCATGAGCCTGATGTATGAAAGGGCGAAGGCAGATGCCATGAAGTTGATTCCCGAAGCTGATTTCAAGGCCGAAAAATTCGTTTTCAGTCTGCCTTTAAAGCGTGGCTCGGTTAAGCCCGATTCACCGCTGACTCCACGACTGGAAATGAAAGATGGCCGTTGGACACTCATTCCGCCCATCTGTGTTTTCCCTTCGTGGCGAGCCGATGGCGCCCCCGGCCACATCACCACGAAAATGCCTGATCATCCCATTGCCAAAGGCCTGCCGGCCAAGTGGGATGTGCCACAAACTGAGATGTACAGCGAGCCGTTTCATGTGCCCACGCCCGATGCCGTGATTTTTGAGGAACGCTGGGACAAAGGCGAATTCTTCCGTAGTGGATGCCTTTGGAAAGTGGGGCAGGGGCAGGTGTTTTATTTTCGTCCTGGCCATGAAACTTATCCCGTATTTAAACAGCCTGAAACGCTGAAAGTGATTGAAAATGCCGTCCGGTTTCTAGCAAAATGAAACCGGTCGTAATAGTTGAAATTGAAATTTGCTCATCGGCCGAGCGAATATTTCAGGCTTGGATTGATCCTGAAATATTATGCCAATGGATGTTCGGCCCTGCGGTGCGTGATGAATCAATCATCCATTTGAATT
>JBJTRR010000773.1:0-5453 GCA_046076185.1 bacterium
AGCTTTGCAGAGGAGAGTCCTGAACCTAGTCCAGACGACCTATACCAATACATTTTTGCCGAAGACTAGGTGATCTTAATAGCCCCCAGGCTGCCGCCAAGCAGTGCTGCAAGTTCGCCGCCGATATCAATGCCGCCTGAGCCACGATCAGGATTCGCGAAATATTCAATAATCAGTCGGGGCCCATCTGCATTGTGCGGATCGAAAACGAATTCATTGGCAACATTCAGCAGGTTCATGCCGAAAATGCCATCGATTCCTGGCGCTACGTCAAGCACATAAATCGGGACATCTGTCAGTTCAAGAGTTCCGCCGTCGCTTCGAGGAATGACCAGCTTGTTGATGGTAAAGCCGGGTACGGTTTCATTGCCGGCCACGCCCTGAACATCGATCGAGGTGGTCGGGTTATCGAGATCCAGGCCAAGAGAAATCGCCATGTCTGTCGAAATGACGGAAAGCTGTGCGCCTGTGTCGAAGAGGAAATTACCGGGTACACTGGTCACGGTATCCATGACACTTGTTATACCTGGAATCAGATAAAGATTGGTGTCGGTAATGAGATCGCCCGGGTTCGCGAAATTGTCGCCGCCGAATGGAATCAGCGGCAGTGTCAGCGGTTCGTAAACCGTTGTGTCATTCGGATCAATTTCAATGGTTGAACCGGGGACAGTGTATGTCAGGTCAGGGAATGGGATGATCAGGTCGGGGAAAATATCGGAAAAATCAATTTTGGCACCCTGCATGGAAATGCGAGCCGCTGCGCCATTTGGGTATTTTGGCGATGGTTGAAGTGCGGGAGTGCCTGTGATTGTGGGCAGCAGTGGCGAACTGTCGGTGCCAACAAAGGCCTGAATTCCCGGCGTTTCAATGGCTGATGGGCTCAGGGTGATATTAAATTGCGGGAATCCGAAGTCGTCAAACGAGAGGTCAAATGCGTGCATGCCGTCGGAATAGATAATTCCGGGCTCGCTTACGTCACCCACAATTTCGCCACCAATTCCGCCTGCTGCTGCCCCGCCCGGCACTTTGATGGGAATGGGCCCCGCTTCAATTCCGGCAAAAACTTCCTGGTCGGTTGCTGCGAATGTTACGGCTGAAGCGCCAGTGTCAAAAATTCCAAGGGCCGAACGCTCGGGCAAGTCAAACCCCTGTACGATCAATATCTGATCGCCGAATTGATCAAGTTCGGGCACCAGCGGAATTGTCAGAGTGGGTGGCAGAGTGAGCAGCTGGCGGGGTTCGCACGGCTCAAGCAAAAGGCTCAACCGACGCACAAATCGCGTTTTCCGCGAAGAATGCACTCTTAAAATCGGGCCGCGGGCACGCACCAGAAACCGGCTGATGATTGATCGATTGCGCATCTTGCTGTCTCCCTGCCGGATACCGGATCGCCTGCAGGTCGATCCAGTATTTGCTAAACATCTTCACGGGATTATCTTCATTGATCAGTTAAGTATGACTCAATCCGGGCACCAGTCAACAATTCTTGCAAAAATCTTCTCATTTCAATTGCAGTTGACAGTTAAAATTCGCAGCCTGCAATTCCATTTCCAACAGAATCTTAAAATACCTGATTAAAACCAAACCAGAAAACGGGGCCGCTTTTGGCACCATAAACAGGCTGTGCCAAGTCAAATCGCAGGTTGACACGCTCAAGAAACCCGAAGAGAACCGTATCAATTCGAAGGCCGAAGCCGACACCATGCACCACCGGGCGAAGTTCCTGCCTCAGTGCAGTTTCGCCGACGTCATAAAAAAGTACGCCGGAGACCTTGTCAAATGTCATGGCACGGTCAAGCAGTGATTTGTCGAGCTGGCCGATGATCGGGAATCGCCATTCAGCCGATGCCAGCCAGAAGGCCGAGCCATTTTGAGCGTTAAACCCAAGTGCCCGGTGCATCTGGCCCGAGCCAAGGCGGAAGAAATTGACATCCTGCGGCCAGGCCATGCCGCCATAGCCGCGAACGGCGATTCGGGTGTTGTCAATGGGCCCGAAACGATCATTGAGTGTCCAGACCTGACCCAGATTCACCTGCCAGCGTGTATAGTAATTGTAATTTGATTGATAGGCCGGCGAGCCAAATTCGGCATCGACATCGATAAGCCTGCCCTCGGCGGGGTCCCAGAACGGGGCTTGCGTGTTTAATTTAAACCGGATGCCGGCGGCATTGAGTTCGCCGGGTGTGGGGCGGCCGACATCGCCGGCCCAGAAGATATTGCCACGGCCCAGATAAAATTCGTAAAACGCGGCGTCGTCATCAAGCACGCTATTTGACTGGAGTAGAACCTTTCGCAGATACATGCGGCCGCCGCGCTGGGTTTGTGCGGCGGTGGTTGACCAGTTCTGGTTAATGCCATCCTCGTAAAAAACGCCGGCATTCCAGGTTGATTCAAGGAGATTTGTCATTTTGGCTTCGCCGCCGGCAATGATGCGGTCGAGGCTTGGCATGGCCCCAAAAAAGCCGTTGATGGTGGCCCTGTTAGGCGAGAAAAGGCCGACTTTTACGCCGCCACGGGCATTTTGATCAACAAACGGGCCCACGACAAAGCTGGGTCGGTCAAACGACTGAAACATTTCGGAAGTATCGACGGGTGTCACAGCAGGTGTCAGCCGCCAGCGCGTGCGTGGCTTCCAGACGTTATTTCCGGGGCGTGAGTCGAGCAGACGGTGATCGGGATCAACTTCAACCTGGGTTGGTTCAGCCGGCAGGTCAAGCGTGACACGATAGGTCGGTTGCCCGGCCTCGTCCGGCGGCAGTTTTTCCACCCGGCCATTTTCAACGATATAGGCCGGTTCATCGGGCCGAATTGGAATGGCAATAGTTTGATCGGGTAATTCCACGGCCAGTTCGGTTGGCTCGTCAAGCTGTTCGTTCTGGGTGACTTCAAGAGTAACACGATAAAGGCCGGTGTCTTTTTTTGAATCGGCAGGCGGTTGTATTTCAACCGATTTCATTTCCCAGTCGGTATCGGCCTGCTGCACCAGCCATGCGTCAAGACGGCCGGGCCAGGCCTGATTCGGGTCAAATTCATCAAGGCTTTGTTTCAATTCTTCATAATGCAATATGCCGAATGCATTTTCACGATAGAGCTTCTGCATGAAGGCGAGATAGCGATCATCGCCAAGGCGATTGCCAATCATGTCAACCACTTTGCCGCCACGGTCGTAGGCCAGGCTGAAAAGTGTATTTAAATTTGACATCTGGCCGAGGTCTTGAATCACTGGCCCGCCATTGCCCTGCGCCTTCCACTTGTAATAGCTGGCCATCCGCAGGTCTTCGCGGCCGATGGTGGGCAACCAGCCGAAGCCCTGTGGCCAGACAATCAGGGGGGCATTGCGGCCATATTTCTGGTCGAGCCGGCGGGCGGTGATGCTATTGGCAAAGCCTTCGTCCATGAATGTTTCAGCGTAACCGTTCGAGCCCACGACATTCCACCACCACTGGTGGGCGACTTCATGCGTAATCAGGTGGTCAAGATAACGCTGCCCAGCAGCGGGCAAATTAAAAACCCGGTAATCAATCATCACCAGGCCCGAGCATTCATTGCCATTCCAGCCGAAGAATGAAGTGACCACTTCCATCTCTTTATAGGGAAACGGCCCGAACCATTCTTCGTAAAGCGGCAAAACCTCTGACATATAGTCAAGAGCCCGGCGGGCATTTTCGGAATGTCTGTCGAATGTCAGGACCCGGGCTTTGACGGGGCCGACCTGTTTTTCAACGACTTCAAACCGGTTTGAGCAGACCAGGGCAAAATCACGCGAGGGTGGGCCGTCGATTGTCAGGCGTTTCTGATTTTCGCCAGTTGTCCGTGATTCGATGACCTGGCCTGTTGAGGCGACAATCTGGTCGTCAGGCAGGTCGATCTGCACGCGATACCAGGCAGCTTCCTGATGCCAGGGCTGATGCCAAGGGACAAATGGCTCGCGCGACCAGGTGCCGGAAGCGTCGGGTACAGAGAGAACAGGATACCAGTTAACGAGTGTCGTAATGCCCTGATGGTGGCTCCAGCGGCCCCACTGGGTGGGCAGGCTCAGTTCAAAGTCGATGTCAACGACGACGGATTCGCCGGGTGCCACGGGCCGGGGCAGCGGCACTTCCATCAGGGTCTGGTCATCGCCATGAAATGTGGGCTGAAGTGTGGTGCCGGCTGAGGAAACGCGTTCGATGCTGAGTCGATTGCCTGTGGGATCAATGGCCTCATCAGGGCCGAGCCGCAGGACTTCAAGCGTTTTTGCGAGCTTGAGCTTGTTTTCGGGTTTGACTTTAAATTTCGGGTAAACGTGAAAAACGACCATCGACTGGGCGGCCGTGGTGCGATTGGTGTATTTGACCGATTCGCTGGCATAAACCCTGAGTTTATGAAGGTCGAGCCGGGCATTGATATTGTATTCCGGCAGGCTTGGCGGCACGGGCAGCGGGCAGGTACGCGGGTCGGGGCCAGCCTGGGGCGATGGCATAACCATTTGCGCAGCGCATAACGACTGGCAAAGAAGAAACAGCAGGGCTGTGAAAGCGATGACCCGTCGGAACATCCGTGATCCGTTGCTGGTCAGACTGAATGATCTGCTATCGCTCAGGATCATCCTGATCCTGATAAACTCTCTCCGAATAGCGGCGGAGGGAATCGAACCCCCGACAAGCGGATTATGAGACCGCTGCTCTACCACTGAGCCACGCCGCCACACGCATTTGCCCTGATTCAACATCAAAGCAATATGCAGGTAGAGAAATATACACAAAAAGCGTTCAGTCATCAAGCAGAAATCATTCCCCAAAATGCACGATAAATCTTCAAATCGAATGACCCGCCTGATAATATGATGACGACACCACGGCAGAATCTGCCAACTTCATATCTTCTCATCAACGTGATTTTAAGGATCAGCGACCATGCTCAGAAGAGATTTGATTGTTACACTCGCCGCAATTTCGGCATTCGTCATGCCAGCGATGGCTGGCCCAAAGATGCTGGCGGCTGATGATAAGAAAGAGGCCCCGGCGATTGTTGGCCGCTGGCAGCTTGAATATGACTATATGGGTAATTCGGTGACTGATGAATATGAGATCAAGGCCGACAAGGACGGCGCTCTCAGTGGCCGTATCCTGAGGGAAGGTAAAGAGATAACTAAGCTTGAAAAGTTTCGTGCCGAGGGCGGCAAAGTCACCTTCACGGCCAAGGGCAAGACAGAGGGTGTCGAGTGGAGTGCCGACTTCGAAGCCAGGATCGACGGCGACGAGATTGATGGTACGGTGAAAATTTCGGCGAACGATCAGTCGTTTGACTTGCCCTGGAAGCCCAAGCGAGTCAAGCAGGAAAAGAAGTCGTAAGCCGTTCATTATTATGATGATGGCAGGTGACTTCACTTTTCGGACTCACCTGCCAACAAACCAGATTGCAGCCACTGGCTCTCAAAAAAAATTACGCTGGCTGATCCTTAACCATTCATC
>JBJTRR010000774.1:0-1653 GCA_046076185.1 bacterium
GCGGGTTTGGCCGCCTCCTGTGCCTGAAGATCTGTGCCAGAAATGAAAATCGCCAGAAGCAAAAGCGAGGAATAGACAATTTTGCGAGACATGCCAGGGTTGCTCCACAGACTGCAGTTGGAGGATGTTTTACACATGTTATTTTCCACTGCCCTGGGCTTTTTTCAGCCACGGGCTGCGTGGATAAGTTGAGGCCAGTTTGCTCAGTGCCTGTTCCGCCCGGTCAGGCTTTTCAAGCACCCGCCAAAGTTCGGTGATGGATGCCAGGGCCCGTGCATGTTCGGCTGTGGCACGGTCGTAGAGAATTTCGGTGTGCAGGTAGGCAATCATGGCATCCTTGGGCTTGCCGGCCGCTCTCAGGCAATCGCCCAGTGAATTATAGGCCGGTGCCAGCGATTCAAAGTCATTCGGGTCGGCCGCTGCGATCAGGTCGCGAGCCAGCTTTTCCGCTTCAGTGAAGCTTTTTTTGCCGACCAGAGCCTTGATTTGAATGGACTGGGCGGTTTTTTCAAGGTCAGAGCCTTTGGCAATCTGTGTCCGGGCGGTGGAAAGCTGTTTCAGGGCTTCGTCAGGCTGGCCCCTGTCAACCAGCAGGTCTGCCTTAAGGAGATTGGCCCGGCCCTGTGCCCCGGGAATTTTCGCCATATCAGCAATGACAGAATCAATGCGGGCCGGGTCATCGCCTGACCTTACAAGAGTCAAAAGCACTTCAAGTGCAGCCGGAACATTCCGCCCGTTAGGAAATGCCCGCACAAATTCCTGCAGGGCGGTGACGGCTTCAGCGGTGCGGGCAGGGTCTTGCCCTGCGGCATTGGCCAGCGATTCGGCATATCGGTATTTCACCTGCTGGGCAACGACCGGGCGAAGCCCGGCTGTTGTCGAAGCACGCCTGAACCCGTCAATTGCAGCAGTGTAATCGCCATTTTTTTCGCGAATTTCTGCCTCAAGATAGGCGGGAGGAATGCCGCCATAGGCCACACTTTCCACATCGTCGGTTTTTACCGACTCAGCCTTGCCGGCCACCTGAATACGAATTTCAGTGGGCGATTCGGAATTGATGGTGCCGCGAATGGTTCGGCCCGATGTTTGTCCGGCGGCTGCCCGAAGCTGCACTGTGTCGGTCTGGGCTTGGGCCCGGGCGGCTGAAATCAGCCCAAGCAGGCCCAGCAAAAATATGATTTTACGCGGCTCAGGTCGCATTATTTTGTCGCTCCTGATTTTGTCGTGGTCGGTCCGGAAAGTCTTTTGATTTCGGCGTCAAAGGCCTGTTTCCACTGGGCCGGGAAGCCGGTGCCGCCCAGTCGCAGAACTCCAGCCAGGGTTTGCTTGGCCGTGGCGGCCTTGCCCTGTTTTTCAAGCACTATGGCCAGTTCCAGCCATGCCTGATAGTATTCGTCAGGCCGGGGCCTGGCAGCGGCAAGGCGGGTTGTCAGGCCACGCCAGTGGGCAAATGCGTCGTTCAGCTTGCCTTGGGCTTCCAGCAGGCGGCCCTTTTCCATGATGACCGGCAGCAGGTTGGGCGACTTTGATTCAAGCTCTCTCAGCGTGCTTGCAGCCAGTGGCAGTTGCCCGGCCCTGCGTGCAGCTTCAACGGTTTTGATCAGGCTGCGGCTTGTGCGCTGAACATTAGCCGGGTCGGTTTTGAAACTTTCC
>JBJTRR010000775.1:0-3316 GCA_046076185.1 bacterium
TCGCCCAACGACTGGCCCTTTATGGGCTCGATGCTCAGCCGGCTCCTGCCCGCCCGTGGCCCCCTGCCCGCTTCCATCACCATGCCCTGGGTTGTTTCGCACCCGGCCGCGCCTGGCGGCAAGGCACCAGGGCAGCATGGCGGCTGGCTTGGCCATGCCCACGACCCGTTTTATGTCCTGGCCGACCCCAACGACCCAGGCTTTCGTGTGCCGGGCATGAGCCTCTCGGAGGACTGCCCGCCCCAGCGACTGGATTCACGCCGTAAACTGCTCGATGAACTCTCGGCCGAAATTGACAGAAACCCGGATAATTCATGGGCACCCGTGCACCAGAAGGCTCTTTCCGCTGTGGTCTCGGCAGCGGCACGAGACGCATTCAACCTGAATCTTGAGAAGCCGGAAACGCGGGACGCTTACGGGCGTAATATTCATGGCCAGTGTCTGCTGCTGGCCCGCCGACTGGTCGAAGCCGGCGTGCCTCTGGTCACAGTTAACTGGCATAACGACGGCCAGAACTTCTGGGACACCCACGGCCAGAATTTCCGCCACCTGAAACGGCGTCTCATGCCGCCGGCCGATCAGGGTTTCGCCACCCTGCTTTACGACCTTGACGCCCGCGGCATGCTTGAGGAAACACTGGTGGTTTGGGTGGGCGAATTCGGCCGAAATCCGAAAATCACCGCAAATAATGCCGGTCGAGAGCACTGGCCCCGCTGCTATTCGGCCGTTCTGGCCGGTGCCGGCGTGAAGGGCGGGCAGGTTTACGGCTCGTCTGACCGTTTCGCAGCCTATCCGGCCACTCTGCCCACAAGCCCTGCCGACCTCACCGCCACCATGTTTCATGCTCTTGGTGTGCCGCCGGGTCACTTTGTGCGTGACCAGCTTGGCCGCCCGATGCGAATCACTGACGGCGAACCTCTGCTCGCCCTGTTTTAACCCAGACATCCGCAGAATTCTGGTCAGACAATCCTGTCAAGAATCACGCCCAGCGGCTTGATTCCCGGCGTTTCGCTCACTTTTATCGCACCTGCGAACAGCTCAAGTGCTGATTCCAGCCGCGACTCGTCGTTCACATGCAGCACGGCCAGTGGCTCGCCGGCTTCCACCCGGTCGCCCACCTTTTTTATGAACTGGGCACCCACAGCCGGGTCGATCAATGAATCCACCCGCTCTCGCCCTGCACCCAAAAGCATAATCGCCTGGCCAACGTCTCTGGCCAGAATTTCGTCCACCCAGCCGCCTTTTTCAGCCACCACCGGCACTTGCCGCCGGGCCTGGGGCAGCACCCGCAGCGGGTCGTCGCACACGGCCGGGTCGCCCCCCTGCGCAGCAATCACCTGGCGGAATCGCTCAAGGGCCGAACCATCAGCAATGGTCGCTTGTGCCTTGGCCCGAGCGTCGGCGATGGTGCCTGAAATGCCTGCCATCATGATCATCTCGGCCGCCAGTTCAACGGAAAGGCTCACCAGATCCTCTGGCCCACGGGCTTTGAGCACCTCAACCGACTCATAAATCTCAAGTGCATTCCCGGCCATGTCGCCCAGCGGCTGCTGCATGTTCGTCAGCAGGGCGATGCACTTTTTGCCGAGCCTCTGGGCAATGGCAATCATCGTCGTCGCCAGTATTCGGGCATCAGCTTCCACCGGCATAAATGCGCCGTGGCCGGTTTTCACATCAAGCACCAACCCGTCAATGCCCTCAGCCAGCTTTTTTGACATGATCGAACTGGCAATCAGCGGTATGGATTCCACCGTGGCCGTGGCATCGCGCATGGCATAAAGAAACTTGTCAGCCGGGGCAATCTGGGGCGTCTGGCCGATCAGCACCAGGCCGCAGCGATCAAGCACTTTTCGATAATCATCAAGATTCAGATTGACGTTGAATCCGGGAATCGACTCCAGCTTGTCAAGCGTGCCGCCCGTGTGCCCCAGCCCCCTGCCCGAGACCATTGGCACCATCACACCCGCCGCTGCGGCAATCGGGGCCAGAATCAGGCTGGTTTTATCGCCAATGCCGCCGGTGGAATGCTTGTCAACCTTCGGACCGGCGATCATCGAAAGATCAACCACCTCGCCCGACTTCATCATCGCATCGCACAGGGCGGCCGTTTCATGGTCGGTCATGCCTCGCCACAAAATCGCCATCAGCATGGCCGACCACTGGTATTCAGCCACCCGCCCATCGGCTATGCCCGCCACCATAAAGCCAATCTCGGCAGCCGACAACTCCTGCCCGTCACGCTTCTTGCGAATCAAATCAACGGCACGCATCGCCAGCCACCTTTCGCTTTTTCGAAGGTTTTTTTCTGCCCTGAAGTTGCCTGAAGATCAAGTGTGAAAAATCCGGTCGCCGGCATCGCCCAGGCCAGGCACGATATAACCTATGTCGTTTAAGTGGCTGTCAACCGCCGATGTAAAAACCTGAACATCAGGCAGGTCGCCCTGAAACTTCCTGATTCCCTCTGGCGCTGAAAGAATGCAGAGCATTTTCAGGTTCGTGGCCCCTTTTTGCCGCAAAATCCTGCAGGCCCGAACGGCCGAACCGGCCGTGGCCAGCATTGGGTCCAGCACGAGGCAGACCGATTCGGGGTCGAGGTGTGGAATTTTGTTGTAATATTCCACTGGTTCAAGCGTTTCTTCATTCCGGTAAAGCCCAACGTGCCAGACACTTGCGTTGGGTACAAATTCCAGAATCGGCTCGACCATGCCAAGCCCGGCCCGCAGAATGGGCACCAGCACCACCTGGCGGGCCAGTTCAAGCCCGGCACACTGGCCCATGGGGGTTGTCACCGAATGCTGCCGCGTTGGCAGGTCGGCCAGCGCTTCAATTGTCAGGCATGAAGTGATTCGCCTGAGCTGGCGTCGAAATTCTTCCGGCCCCGTGCCAATATCACGCAGCTGTGTCAGTGCCGTCTGCACAATCGGGTGCCTTGAAACATGCAGCATTTCTGGCTTCATCGGGTGTTTCTCGCTGATTATTCTGCCCACCAGGCCGCCGGTTCGAATTGCCTGACAGCCCTTTTCCGGTTAGGATACCCCAATCAGCAACCATTTTGAAACGGCCGCCGTGGATTTTTCATGACGGATCAGCCACTGAATCAAAAGGGATATGGATGGCCCTATTCTTCGCCACTCTCGCCAGCGGCTCAAAAGGCAATGCCGCCCTCGTTCGTCTGAACCAGAAAACCGTTTTGATTGATGCCGGCATTCCTGCCAGAACTTTAAAAAGCCGGCTTGGCCAGCTTGGCCTCGCCCTTTCTGATATTACCGAATGCATCCTTACCCACACCCACAGCGACCACGCCAACGGCACCGCC
>JBJTRR010000776.1:0-7913 GCA_046076185.1 bacterium
ATCGCCAGGGTCTCCCACAGGTTCGCCTTCAGCGTGTTGACAACCAGGCTGGTGATCGACTTCTGCGAAATTTCCGACCATTTTTCAATCTTGATGTCGTCGTCAGCCGCATAGAGAAAAATCGAGACCAAAACCAGCATCAGCCCGCGTGTCAGAAATTTTGAAACCGCCCGCCCCGCACCCTCACGCTTCACCGTGCTGAGCCACGAAAGCCGAAACGAAAAACCGACCATGAACATGAATGTCGGCATGATCCAGTCAGCCAGGCTCACATAAACATTGTGGTGCTTGATAATCTCGGGCATCGCCTTCAGACCGCCTGAAAAATTCACCACGAACATGCTCGCCACGGTAAACCCGCGAAGCTGGTCAAGCGAGACCAGTCGCGGCCGCTTCGCCACGGCCACCCCCTCAGGCAATGGCTGCGTTAGTCCGTTTTCAGACACCCCGGCATCAATCGCTTCTGACATTTCTAAATCCTGTTTTCATCTTGTGCTTATATACCTGAATGTTCATCCATTAACCCATTACACCGGCTGTTTTCTATCAGCAGATTGCACGCCAGCCTGATCACCCGGCTTTGGCAATGCACCTGCCGGGTAGCGGCTTCTTTTTATTTTTTGCCGAATACTTCAGCCCAGGGCTCGTCAAGCATGGTGATGCCTGCATTCACGGCCCAGGTGTCAACAGCATGAGTTATCAGTGTGCAGCCCCGGCTGATAAACTCTTTAGCCATGGGCACACCCACGGCCAGGGCCGCCCAGGGAAGGTCGGCGGCTTTGCAGGCGGCGGCCACTTTGTCAACGGCCTGCCACAGCTTCGGGTGATCAAACTGGCCCGGAATGCCCAGCGACTGGCTCAAATCGGCCGGCCCCACAAAAATCATATCGATGCCCGGCACTTTGGCAATTGATTCCACTTCAGCCAGAGCCTCGGCCGTTTCAATCTGAATCGCCACAAAAACGCGCTCGTTACTTGCCTGAAAATAAGCATCGCGCGAGGCATAACCGCCATAAAGCCCGTCAACGCCGCTGCCATTGATTCCCCGCATGCCCTGCGGGTAAAACCGGCTCCAGCGTGCAATGTTCTCAACTTCGGCCGTGGTGCGAACCATCGCCGCCATAATGCCGTCGGTGCCGGCCTCCAGCGGTCGCATCACATCGGCATAATTCTGGGCATAAAGCCGCACAAAGCTGGGCGTGCCCACAGCACGGGCCGCCCGTGCGGCCTGTTCAATCTGGGGGGTCGTCAGGCCGACATGTTCCTGGTCAAACCACACAATATCAAAGCGGCCCGACATACAGGCCAGTTCCACAAATTTCGGGTCGCAAAGCTGCCCGATCAGCAGGCTTGAGAGAACGCGGGATCGATCCTTCACAAGTTGTCTCAGGTTGACACGTTCGGGCAGTGGCATCGGCTTTTCAACTCTCTTTTTTCACGCATCAATGCTGTGGGGAAGTGGAGGGTGCTTTTCAGGAAAATAACATACGCAGCCGTCGTCAGGCCAGACCCAGTTCCGATTTGAAATAGTCAAGCGTCACGGCCAGCCCGTCGCGCCGGCCGACGTTCGGCTCCCAGCCCAGAATCGCTCTCGCCCGGCTGATATCAGGCCTGCGCTTGCGCGGGTCGTCCTGCGGCAGCGGTTTCAGCTCAATACCCGCTGAATGGCCGGGCACCATCGACTGAATCTCGTCGGCAAATTGCCTGATCGTGATCTCGGCCGGGTTGCCAATATTCACCGGGTCGTGCTCGTCGCATGCCGCCAGCAGCATAATGCCGCGCACCAGGTCGTCCACAAAACAGAAGCTGCGTGTCTGCGAACCATCGCCAAAAATTGTCATTGGCTCGTTTTTCAGGGCCTGGCACATCAGCGCAGGCAGCACCCGGCCATCATTCAGCCGCATGCGGGGGCCATACGTATTAAAAATTCGCACAATGCCCGTATTCACGCCATGGGCCCGGTGGTAAGCCATGGTTATGGCCTCGGCAAATCGCTTGGCTTCGTCATAACAGCCGCGTGGCCCCACCGGGTTCACATTGCCCCAGTAATCTTCCCTTTGTGGATGAATCTCGGGGTCGCCATACACTTCAGAAGTGCTTGCCAGAATAAATCTTGCGTTCTTGGCTTTGGCCACGCCAAGGGCATGATGCGTGCCCAGCGAACCCACCTTCAGCGTGGCAATCGGGTGCGCCAGATAATCAACCGGGCTGGCCGGGCTGGCAAAGTGCAAAACCTGGTCAATCGCCCCATCCACAAAAAGCGGCTCGCTGATATTGTGCGGCCGGAACGAAAAACCCGACCTGCCAATCAGTTCCTGCACATTTTCACGCCGGCCGGTCAGCAGGTTATCCACACAAATCACATCGTGCCCTGCCTGTACATAGGCATCACACAAGTGGCTCCCGATAAACCCCGCCCCGCCCGTAATCAAAACTCGCATCGTCTTTTCCTGCCCGTCAAAAATCAGTCCATTCAGGCTTTTGTCAATCGTTCCGGGGCTTTTGCCTGCCCGGCCGCGAGCCCCGCGTGAACGATTCAAGATCTTCCTCGCGAATTGGCATCACATAAGGGCCGGGCCGGTCATCGTCGCCGGCCGGTTCGTCAATCGACTGACCACCTGCCACGCCCCAGCCATCATCATCAGTCGAATTGTTCGACCGCCCTCGCCGGGGCATTTTCAAGTCGCGGGCAGGCGCGTTTTCCCAGGGCTGGTGCACCGAAGGCGGCGGCACAAACCATCGCAGAATTCTCATCAGAAGCCCGGGCCGGACCGAAGTCTCCTTCATCGGCTGTTCCGCATTCCCGGCACCGGCCTGCGGCGCACTGGCGGCAGCGGGATTAAAAACGCCTTCCGGCACGGCCGGGGCCGAACCGAACGGCTGCTCAATCACGTAATAACCCGCCAGACCAAGCTGCGACACCATGCCCATAACGGCATTCTGGTTGTGTGAATGCACAATGAACTTTGCGGCCATCAGGTGCTTGCGCGGCTCGGCCACCAGCCACCTCACCACCTCCATGCCGCAGTCGGTGCGTTCCGAATCGACAAACCACTCGCCTTCCAGATCATGGTCCAGATGAATCTCGTCCCATGTCTTCTCCTTAAGCTCATTAATGCAGTCAATCGCCGTCTGCACCCAATGCGCGTCAGGATATTTGTCGAAAAAGGCATCGGCCCGGGCCGGGTCGTCGTCCAGAAAAAGCCTGAGATAACCCGATGCTGGAATGCCTGGGGGCGAATCCGCCTGTTGATCGTCGGCCATTGACTTCACCCCCGGCTTGTTATTCCTGAAAAAGCTGCAAAAACCCTTCAACCACGTGGCATCACAGGCCCAGCACGTCGTTCATGCCATACCAGCCCGGCCCCTTGCCGGCAAGCCACACAGCGCAGTCAATCGCCCCCCGGGCGAAGCCATCGCGGTTCAGGGCCCGGTGCGAAAGCTCAATGCATTCGCCCATCAGCCCGAAAACCACCGTGTGTTCACCGGGGTTGTCGCCTGTGCGCAGGGCATGAAGGCCAATCTCGCGCGCCGGCCGTTCGCCGGTAATTCCCTCGCGCCCATGCTTGTAAGCCTCAGGGCCGACACCAATCTGCCCGGCCACCACTTCAGCCAGCCGCAGGGCCGTGCCACTGGGCGCATCTTTTTTGAACCGGTGGTGCCGCTCAACAATCTCAATATCGGCATCAGGCAGCAGCGATGCCGCCTGCCCCACCAGCGCCATCAGCACATTCACCGCCCGGCTCACATTCGGCGAAAGCAAAATGGCGGTTGACCCGGCAAGCTTTCGCAATTGCTCTCGCTGGGCATGCTCAATGCCCGTGGTGCCAATCACCAGCGGAATGCCCCTGCCTGCACTAATCTCGGCCACAGCCATCGTTGAAGCCGGCATCGAAAAATCAATAACGGCATCGATACCTGCCAGTTGCGAAATGTCGTCGCCCAGCAGCACACCCGTTGGCGATGTGCCCGTCAAAGCAGCCACATCCACACCCTTCTGCGGGTGCCCCGGGCGATCATACGCCGCCGTAAGCGTGGCCCGCGAATCACCATGCAACAACTGCATGATCCTGATGCCCATTCGCCCGCCCGCACCCACCATGGCAATCCTGATCCGCCTGTCAGACTGGTCAGACACAATCATTCCCCTTCATCTTTCCGGCCAATGGCTGATGACTCTCAAAGCTCATTTGATTCTAACCTCTTGCCAGTCAAGCCTGCCAGTCAATCTATAACCCACCCCGTTACGAACAAAGCCACACCAAAACGAACAGTTTACCTGACACGCACCACCCGCAACTCTTAACAGAATCGAGTTGTTTTTTTCACCCATTCCCGGCTTGTGTGCTTTTTCATCTGCTATCCTGCTAGTGCTGGAAGGAATCTCGAGCCATTCCCGAGGAATTTCACTCAACCACCTAGATTACCCAGTCAACTCATGTTATGATCCGACCCAATCCTCCAGTCTTATGGACAATTGGCAACCCCGGAAAGTAACCTCAGCGAGTTGCCGGTGCCAGGTGTGCTGATCATCTCGGGCAGATCTCAAAACCATGCATGGTAAGAGTTAAAGGAATTGGGTGAATCGATGCCAAGGCGAACCGACACATCGATACGACTGGCCAGGGCCTGTTGCCATCACCTCAGAAATCTTATCCCGGCTCATCCTTCGCTTGCCTTAAACGTGATTGGTCAGACGATCGCCAAGTCTTCGCCCACAGCCATTTTATCAATGACACTGCTGGCCGTTTGCGGGTCGTGGGTCTGGTCGCAGTCGGGCCTGCCGGTTCCGCCACCACGCCAGGCATCGCCGCGGGCCATTGGTCAGGCGCCAGGCCTTGAAAGTTTCGCCGTTCCTCCGGAATCGCCAGCCGAACTGATGGAAGCCATCAGCTATCTCACTCGGGTCGGGCGAACCGATCAGGCCATCGGTCTGGCCAAAAAGCTCAATTCGGCCGAAGTCGATGACGAAACCCTGCTCGAAATTCGCGAAATCTTCGGCTCGGCCCGGCTCCTGCAGCTTCAGAACTCGAAAGAGCCTCAGCTTAACTCGCTGATGACCACTTTCATCACTAAAATCAACAAGGCTGTCAAATCAGAATCGGTCAAGCCGGAACGTGTTGAAAAGCTGATTAATGCCCTCTCGGCCACCAGGGAAGAACGCGAAGTCGCCAGCGAAAAACTCGCCAGGCTCGGCTCGCTGGCCATCGGCCCGCTGGTCGATAGCTACGATAAAGCCGACCCCGCCGGCCGAAAGGCCATTCAGTCGGCCCTGAACAAGGTTGAATCCACGGCCTTGCCCGCCCTTGTCGGCGCCCTGCGGCACCCCAAGCCTGATGTCGTGGCCGCTGTTGCCCAGGCCCTTGGCCATGTGGGCGATCCCGCAGCCCTGCCAGTTCTTGCCTACCTGACCACCCGCCCCGAGCCTGTCCGCACTGCGGCCCTTGATTCCTATGCCATCCTCACCGGCGGAAAATCGCCCGCTGATCCCGCGGCCATCCTGAAAAATCAGGCCCGGCAATATCTTGATCGCGACGTTTATTTTTCCAGCAATCAGGTTGAACTCTGGTTCTGGAACACCGCTGAAAACAGGCTTGAACCCAAAACACTTGATAAAAGCGTTGCTGAAGGGGCCGTGGGCTATCGCCTGGCCCGCCTGGCACTTGACCTGAACCCGGCCGACGTTGAAGCGCAAACCCTTGCCCTCTCCATCCTTCTGCAGGAAGAAATTGATCGCCTCGGGCCAAAATTCCCGGCCGAAGATCCCGCCGGCATCTGGGCCATTTTCAAGGCATCAGGCCCTGATGCCATTGGTCGCGTGCTCTCGCGAACACTCGCCACCGGCAAGCACGAACAGGTCGGCATTCTGGCGATCAAAGCTCTTGGCGAAGTCATGACGACCCAAGACCTTGTCACACCCGACGGCAAGCCGGGCACACTGGCCCGGGCCGTTCATTCCATGGATCGCCGGATTCAGTTTGAAGCCGCCAGAACCCTGGTTGATCTCGCCCCCGAAGGCCAGTTCCCCGGCTCAAGCACCGTCGTTCCGGCCCTTGCCCGGTTTTTGCAGGCCAACCCGGTTTCGCCACGTGCCGTTATCGTGCATAACAATCTGGTGGAAGGCTCTGACTGGGTCAGCTATCTTCGCAATGCCGGCTACGACCCCATTCTGGAAACCTCGGGCCGTGAAGGCTTTTCGGAAGCCTCCCGCCGAGGCGATGCCGAACTTGTGCTGATCTCGACCACCATCGACCCCGCCGGCTGGGGCCTGCATGAAACCATCGCCAATTTCCGGGCCGATGCCCGCACCAAAGGCATTCCGCTGATTGTCGTCGGCCCTCTCGACTCCAAAACCCGCCTGAAAACGCTGCTGAACCAGCACGACCGTGTCGGGTTTATTGTGAACCCGGCCAACCAGAACTTTGCCGACCGGCAGATTGCCCTTCAGCTAGAGCAAATCGGTGTCGCCCCGCTCTCGCCTGATGAGCGCAAGACCTTCGCCAACGACGCCTTCACCATCCTTTCAAAAGTCGCTTCTGCCCGCAGAAAGTCGGGCATGACCACCATGCTCGCCTCGCTCGACCCGCACACCCTGCGGTCGCTCGTCATCAGCCCACCGGCTGAATCGGCCACCCCGGCGGTTGATCGCCAGGCACTTGTCAGACAGATCCTCAGCAGCAAAAACCTCAAGGATCAATCGGCCGCCGCCGATAAACTTGCCACCGACATTCAGGCCACCGGCCTGACACTGGCCCCGGCCGAAACCAAATCGCTCAGCGACCTGTTCCTTAAGCTGGAAAACAACAATGCGGCCGCCGACCTGCGTGAAAGCCTTGGCAGACTGGTCGGCCTGGTTCATCCATCATCGCAGGATGTTGGCAACCTGCTATTGAAATTCGCTCCCTCCCCAGACTTTTACGAACCGAAGAATAAGCCCGGCAACGACTAACCGTTCATCGCCGGATCTCCCTCTTATTTCAGGTGGAACCTTGGCCCCCACCACTTCGGTAAAGGATCGAAGTTGTGTTGGGGGCTTTTTTCATTTCCCTCGCTCAATTTTTCATCGCCCCGCCAATTCTTGCAGGCTGACCGGTTCTGACGGCCAAAGGGCCGGGTAAAACATGTACTGCAACCCACCTTTTTTTCTTGGTCTTGAGCCATGTCAGGTTAGGTGCAACCTACCTTTTTTATTGGTTTTAGTTTGTTTAACATATTATCCTGAATACCTCACAACATGAAAAGGTGGGTTGCACCCCCCTTAAACCTTTAATTCAATGAAACCGATCGCTTTTCTGCATGCAGGATGATTTTGAGGCATTCGCACCTCTCATTGTTTCCACCGACCGAAAATGCAACGGCCCTGTTCTGGCAGATTTACCCTGTGGCATTCGGCCCGCTGATCTGTTAATTTCAAGCGATCGCGTAATAAACCCCAGCAATACCACCAGGAATCAGGTGATCCATGAGACTTTTCACAATCGCCGCGGCAGCCCTGGCTGTCGTCGTCACGGCCGGTCAATCGCAGCTTCAGGCCCAGGCTAAAAAGGCCATGATTGACGATTCAGGCCCGGGCTGGAAGGCCCTTGGCAAGGCCGATTTCGCCAGAGTTAACGACGACGACGATACCTGGCAGTTCAGCGATGCCGGCATTTACTGCACCGGCAAGCCGGTGGGCGTGATTCGCACCGCCAAAGAATACAAAAATTTCGAGCTTCTGGTGGAATGGATGCACGAAAAGCCAGCCGGTAATTCAGGCGTTTTTGTCTGGACCACGCCCGAATCCATCAAGGGCCTGCCCAAAGGCCGCCTGCCCAAGGGCATTGAAGTGCAGGTGCTTGATAACGCCTTCCGCGACCGCTATGAAGCCAATTCCAAGAAAAAAGGCGACTGGTTCACCACCCATGGCGACGTCT
>JBJTRR010000777.1:0-11457 GCA_046076185.1 bacterium
TTCAATTCGCTTCGCAGCCTTCGCCTGAAGCTCGGCATGGTTTTTCAGCAGTTTAATCTCTTTCCGCACCTGACTGTGCTTGGCAACATCATTGAAGCACCCGAGCGAGTGCTTGGTCTGCAACGCGGCGAAGCGACAAACCAGGCGATGGCCCTGCTGCAAAGAATGGGCCTGGCTGAAAAGGCTTACTCGCGGCCCAGGGATCTCTCAGGGGGCCAGCAGCAGCGTGTGGCGATTGCCAGGGCCCTGGCAATGAAGCCGGCAGGGCTTCTATTTGACGAGCCCACCAGTGCCCTTGACCCGCGAATGACTGGAGAGATTGCCGCCTTGGTGAGAGATCTGGCCCGCGAGAATCTGGCTATTCTGGTTGTGACACACGACATGAATTTTGCGAAACGTGCGGCAGACCGGCTCGCCGTTTTTGATCAGGGAAAAATCGCTGAATCAGGATCACCCGAGGAATTGTTCGCAAATCCTGAAAGTCATGCACTTAAAGAACTTCTGGCTGGTCCTTGATTCGATGGATCAACAAAACCCATGCCATTCCAATTTCAAAGTCGATTTCAATAAACATTCGAGTTTCATTTCAGGCTTCGGGGTTTACAAAGTCTGGCGTTTGTCTTTAACATGCTTCTGCGTTGAAACCGTCAGGATAAGATAGGAAATGAGCCAGATGACTGCTGCTCGACTGATTACGAAACTGATGAAAAACATGGCCAGGGTTAAAGCCTTTCGGCCACTGGTTCGATTTATTCTTGTTTTGTGGGCGAAGTCGAACAAGGCGCCAGGTTATCTCTATCAGTGCATGGAGGAAGCAGGGCCATTGCTCGCGGCTGCAGAACCGCTGACTGGCTGGCTTCCCAATGGGTTTCAAGTGAGGTGCGATCTGCTGGATCATGTTCAGCGACATATTTATTTTCTGGGGGCCTATGAACCAATGGAAAGTTATATTTTTTCATTATTGCTGAAACCCGGGCTGACCGTCATGGACATTGGTGCCAACATTGGCCAGTATTCGCTGCTTGCATCAAAGGCCGTTGGTGAAACAGGCCAGGTATTTGCATTTGAGCCTGTACCAAAGAATTACAATAGACTGACGAATCATATTTCAGTTAATCATATTCATAATATCAATGCGAACCGCATGGCTGTGTGGAATGAAAATGGCACGGTGGACCTTGGCCTTCATCAGCCTGAGGATCTTGAGCAGAATGCCGGATCATTCGCGATTGGAGGCCAACTTGGGAATGTAACAGCACCTGCGATTGTTCTTGACGATTTTATTAAGTCAAATGAAATCAGGCGATTGGATTTGATTAAAATGGATATTGAGGGTGCTGAAGGCTTTGCCCTGAAGGGGATGATGCAGTCACTTGCTCGATTTAAGCCTGTGATACTCATGGAAGTGAATCGCGAAGCCTGTTCGCATATGAATTACAACCCACAGACTTTCTGGGATTTATTGGTCAGAGATCTTGGTTACACTGCGTGGGCGATTGGCAATGATTCGACACAATGGGTGAAGCTGGATTCAGGTCAGGAGGTTGATCGAGCCAATGTTTTATTTGTTTATGGTGAATTACCCCAAGATTTAAGGAAAGAGTGGAATTTGAAAACCTGTTTGAGGTGGGCCAGAAGTGGTCGATCAATTTAATTATAAGGTTGTCAGATTTTATTTGTGGTTCTTCAAATCTTTGATAGAAATATCAGTCATAAAAGAATATTCGTGATTTTTGCAAGTATCAATGCGTTGGGAGTGGTAAATGGAGCGATGGCCGGATGCCAGATATGCAATAATGCAACCAAATGCAATGGGCATGGCGAAATCAGAACCGAATAATTCAATACCCATTATGATACAAGAAATGGGTGTATTGGCGGCACCTGCAAATACGGCCACAAAACCAATTGCGGCAAAAAGCGGAACGGGCATACCCGTGGCTGTGGCAAAGGCATGGCCAAGTGCCGCGCCCATACAAAACAGAGGGGTGACTTCACCGCCTTTAAAGCCCATACCAAGAGAAAAGCTGGTGAAAATGAGTTTCCAGAGAAATGCAATTGAAATGATATGTTCTGAAGTGAAGCTGCGCTCGATCAGCGGCAGGCTCAGGCCGAGATAATCCCTTGTTCCGCAAATGAGTGCGAGAAAAATGATGATCATTCCACCAAGAAACGGCCTGAAGATTGAATCGCCAAGCCGCTTTTTGCTTTGAATGGAGAGGAAATGCGTCATTTCAATAAAAAGCAGGCTTGTGAGCCCTGCCAGAATACCAAGCAGCAGAATATTCAGGTATGTTACAAAAGTCATGTCAAATGTGTTTGTGAGCCGGTAATTGTGGTGGTCGGCCCCAAGAAACTGGCAAAACTGGTCGCCCACAATACTGGAAACGAAGCATGGCAAGAGGGTGCTGTAGCGCATCCGGCCGATACTGAGCACCTCCATTCCGAAACTCATGCCGGCCAGAGGGGTGCCAAATACGGCACCAAAACCGCCGCTGACGCCGCAGACAAGCATCGTCCGGCGATTCTGCTGATTCATGGCAAGGCGGCGAGCCAGCCAGTCGGCCAGGCTTCCGCCCATTTGAACCGCCGTGCCTTCACGCCCTGTTGAAGCACCAAAAAGGTGCGAAAAAACCGTGGCCCCTGCAACCAGTGGGGCCATTGGCCAAGGTACCTGGGCGGATGGCTGATGGATTTCTTCGAGAATCAGATTGTTTCCGGCCTCAATGGAAGGCTCAAACTGTCTGTAAACCAGCGGAATCATAATTCCGGCAAATGGTAGTAGGTAAAGTAGCCACGAATTTGCTGACTGCAATTCTGTGGCCCATTCAAGGCACACCAGGAACAGCCAGGAGCTTGCACCACAGGGTAGCCCGACTAATAACCCCAGGAAGATCGATTGGGCGATCTGCCTGAAAATCGCCAGTTCTTCTTCAAACAGTTTTTTCATTCCTGCGGATTCCTCTCAGTCTCTGTCGGGCCAGACCCACTTAATCTAATCGACCAACAAAGTTTTTGATACATTAGAATTGGAGTCGCTTATAATAAATGTATGATGATGCAGTGGGCAGACTTTCAACAGGCGATGCGATGTGAGCGAATTACAGAATAATACTGCTGAATCAGAAACATCCATTATGATTCAGGATGGAGAGACGGAGAGTCGTCCTTTTTCAGTACGTCGTTACATCCGGCAATTAATACCATTGGTTATCAGCATTATCTCTCACATGCTTATTGTTTTAAGCCTGGTGGCTGTTTATATGAGTGTGCAGGAAAAAGGCCAGGGAGTGGCTTTTTTTGCAGGCCGTGGCGATGTGGGAAAGGCCATTGAATTCGAACGCATTGAGGGTTTGAACGAAGAGATAACGCTGGAAAATGCCGTGCTTGACCAAATGCCGGTTGAAGCACCGATGGAAATGCTGCCAGTGAGAAACTCGCCTGAAATTGGGCTGGTACGTCCTGAAAATATTCCTGACCTGAAGAGCCAGATTCCGGTAGTTGAACCGAAGGCAGACTTAGCGTCGCTGGTTGGGCGGCAGTGGTCAAAAGCGGCTGTATCGTCTCGATCGCCCGGCATGAAGGCCGCACTTCTCAAAAGTGAGGGCGGCACTGCCGAAAGCGAAAAAGCCGTGGCCCGAGGCCTGAAATGGCTGGCGGAACATCAAAACAAGGATGGTTCGTGGAGCATGAGCCCCTCATCGGCATGTGGCAACGAGGCTTGTGGTTCGATATTTGCCGAATGCCCTGAAGCCGCTACCGGCCTGGCCTTGCTGCCGTTTCTGGGGGCAGGGCATGTGCCGGGTGAAAAAGGTTCTTACAGGGAAGTTCTTGACAAAGGCATGGCCTGGCTTGTTTCACGCGTGGACAAACAGGGTAAAATTCTGCCTGAGAACGCCCCCACACATTTTCATATGTATGCTCATGCGATTGTAACGATAGTGCTTTGTGAAGCCAGCGCACTTGCACCTGAAGCTGACTTCAAGCCGGCCGCCCAACGAGCGGCCCAATACATTATTAACGCCCAGAACCGCGCGGATGGTGGCTGGCGATATGCCCCCGGTGATGCGGGCGATACTTCGGTTTTTGGCTGGCAGGTTATGGCTCTTCGAAGTGCCCGGGTGGCCGGAATGAATGTTCCCAAGCCAACGACAACGCTGGCCAGAAGGTGGCTGAGCCTGGCCCAGGCAAGCACCGACCAAAGTGCTTATTCATATCAGCGGGGGCGGCCGCCGACACCCGTCATGACAGCCGAGGCCCTGCTTTGCCGCCAGCTTTTTGGCGACAGCCCCAGGGCCAGAGGAATGGCCAGGGGCACTTCGCTTGTGTTTGATGATCTTGGCCGAAGCCTGCCAAGCCGAAATTATTATTACTGGTATTATGCCACCCAACTGATGCACAACTCAGGCGGGAAGAACTGGTCGAGATGGAATGCAGTGATTCGCGAAAAGATTATCGCAGAACAGCTTCTGGGTAATGAAGCAGGGCACGCCGCAGGAAGCTGGCAGCCGCTTTTGCCTTCGCCTGATCGCTGGGGCCGCACGGGCGGCCCAATCATGCAGACATCTCTGGGCCTGCTGACATTGGAAGTTTATTACCGTTATTTACCGCTGTATCAGGTGAATCTGCCGAAAGAGATTGAATCGGCGGCCGATAAAAATCCATGAATGGCCATGTCATTGCGATTGCGGTTGATCAGGCAATGAGATCTTTGACAACACTGGCCGGTTCTACACCGGTCAATTTCATGTCGAGGCCCTGGAACTTGTAAGAGAACCGGTTGTGATCAATGCCCAATTGGTGCAGCAGCGTGGCATGAACATCGTGAACCGAGACCCGGTTTTCAACCGACCGGTAGCCAAGTTCATCGGTTGCACCATAACTGAAACCAGGCTTGAAGCCGCCGCCGGCAAACCACATGGTGAAACCGGCCAGGTGATGGTCGCGGCCATTGCCCTGCGCCATCGGGGTACGGCCAAATTCTGAACCAAAAACGACAATCGTGTCTTTGAGCATATCGCGTTGTTTCAAGTCGTTAAGCAGGGCGGCGACACCCTGATCGACTTCTTTGGCCGTTCCTGCGGAATGTTCTTTGACAGCGCCGTGATGATCCCAGTCGCGGTGATAAAGCTGTATGAACCGCACACCCCGTTCGGCAAGACGGCGGGCCAGAAGGCAGTTTGAGCCGAATGATCCATCGCCGGGTTCGGCCCCATAGAGCTTGCGAATATGCTCGGGCTCGCCTTTGAAGTCCATCAGTTCCGGTACACTTGTCTGCATACGGAAGGCCAGCTCATACTGGCTGATGCGTGTGGCGATTTCCGGGTCGTGGAGGGATTGATCAGCAAGGCTGTTAAGCGACTGAACTGAATTGATAAGGCCCCGCTGCAGATCTCGGGAAACACCTTTGGGATTTGACACATATAAGACAGGGTCGCCTGTGCTGCGGAATTCAACGCCCTGAAACTGGCCGGGCAGAAAGCCCGAATGCCACTGTCGTGCGGCAATAGGCTGTTTCTGGCCATACTTCCCGGTTGAGACCATAACGACAAAACCTGGAAGATTCTCTGATTCGGCACCAAGGCCGTATAGCAGCCAGGAACCCATGGCGGGCCGCCCAGAGATCATCGTGCCCGTGTTCATAAAAGTATGAGCAGGGTCGTGATTGATGGCGTCGGTAAAAAGCGATCGGACTATACAAATATCATCGGCACACTTTTCGCCCAGATTCGGCCAGATTTCAGCCAGAGACTGACCGGACTTACCCCACTTTTTGAATGTGTGCTGCGGCCCGAAGCATTTGAGCTGCTGACCCTGAAGCTGTGCGATCTGCTGGCCCTTTGTGAAGGATTCAGGCATTGGTTTGCCATGAAGTTCGGCCAGTTTGGGTTTGTTGTCAAAGGTGTCGATATGGGTCATCCCGCCGGCCATGTATAACCAGATGACACGTTTGGCTTTTGGTGCATGATGCAGGGGTGAAAGCACGCCCTTGCCCTGCGAGGATGTTCCGCCTGACCCGGCCCCGGAAAGTTCGCTGGAGAGTAGCGACCCCAAGGCCATGGAGCCAAGCGATATTCCACCTGATTTAATAAATGACCGACGTGCGATTTGTTCCGGTAATTGCATTTGATTGCCCTTATTCTTCAGGATAGCATACCTGTAAGCTTTAATTTCTGGTGATTATTTCGTGCAGATTCAGGATGGCACGGGCGACATTTGTCCAAGCGGCAAGTTCGGCAGCGTCGGCTCCAGCCGGGGCAGGCTTGGCACCAACGGAAAGCAGTTCTCTGGCGGTCTCGGGCCGGGCTTTATACTCAGTAAGAGCCTCGCCCAGCAATCGCTCCAGAATCGCAGTCTCCGGCTCTTTGGCAGGCCGGGAAAGAGCACGACGGAATGCAAATTCAATTCGGCTTTTATTGTCAGGGCCGCCGTTGGCCAGAATCAGGCCTGCAAAGTTTCGGGCTGATTCGATATAAACCGGGTCGTTCAGCAGAACCAGCGACTGCAGGGGTGTGTTTGACCTGGCCCGGTCTGCCGTGCATTCTTCCCGATTCGGGGCGTCGAAAGCGAGCAATGACGGATGTAAATATTGCCGTTGCCAGTGTGTATAAAGCCCCCGGCGATAAAGTGATTCGCCGCTGTCGTTCTGCCATTCGCGGGTTGGGAAGTTCAGATAAGCCCAATAGCCCGGTGGCTGGTAAGGCCTGACACTTTTGCCGCCGATTTTGTTTACCAGTAGTCCGCTTACGGCCAGTGCGTTGTCTCTGACCATTTCGGCGTCGAGACGAAATCGGCCCTGACGTGCCAAGAGCATGTTAAATGGGTCAAGTTCTCGCTGGTCAGGCGTCGCCACTGACGACTGCCGGTAGGCTTTTGTCATGACGATGGCCTTGATCAGTTTCTTGATATCCCAGCCGCCTTCAATCATGCGCCCTGCCATGTAATCAAGCAGTTCCGGGTGAGTTGGAGGGTGGCCCTGCGAACCCACATCATCCACCTTGCGAGAGAGTGCCTCGCCAAAAAAGACATTCCAGAGTCGGTTCACAAGCACACGCGATGTCAGCGGATTTTCGGCGTCAACCAGCCATCTCGCCAGGTCAAGCCGGTTGAGCCGTTTCTCAGGCGTTGATTGCATTTTCGTTTGCCGGTTTATGGCCGCCGGAAAGCCAGGCTGAACCTCAGCACCGCTCTCGTCCATCCAGTTGCCACGCGACAATACCCGGATCATACGCGGAGGAACCTGTTCTGTGACAAGAGTCGTCGTAATCTGCTTTTCCAGCTCGGTTTTCTCTTTCTGAATTTTGACCAGGTCCGCTCTGGCCTGGGCCAGTTCCGGTGCAATCGACCGGTAATGAGCCAGAATCTGTTCTCGCTGCCCGGCAGACCAATTTTTCTCTGGTGTCGCCAGTATGGGTTCAATGGCAGGTGCGGGGTTTTTCAGGCTCTCGGTCGCATGAGAAGAGCCTGTTGCACTCAGCCTGAACCTACCCAGCGTATGGGCTGGATTATCGTGATTCTGCTCGAGTGTAATCACGAGCTTGACAGGCTTATCAGCAGTGTTTTCAGGCGTTGAAGTGGAATCGGTTTTCATCAGAAAAATCGCACTCTGGGCTGAACCCGCCTTTTCCATCACTGCCCAGCCCCATTTTGAACCTTCGGCATCGTTATCAATTGCCGCTGCAACTGCCCATTTGCCGTAAGGGTTGCCGGAATTCGCGCCAGTCTGTTCATAAGACGCCACGGCGGATGAGAAAGTGATCGGACTGTCCTTGCCATCCTTGTCAATGATCCGGGCTTTCAATTCCGTGAGCACAAAATTACCATTTCCGGCCCTGCCTGGCCCTTTCTTTGCCAGCGAGTCATCAGGTAGCACTTCAAGCCTGATGGCACTGAAATTCGCAGACACTTCGTTGATTTCAATTTCGTAGGTGTCCGTGTCCGGCTTCTTGCCGCTTGCCAGAAGCGAGCCATCGGGAAGCGTCTTCAATTCGGCACCGTTTTTTGATTTGGCTGTGGCGGGCTTCAGAACCGACCAGACGGGCTGGGATTTCAGCCATTTTTCACGGCCCTGGGCGATTTCAGGTGTATCGGTATTGAACTTGTCGGTTGCCGCTTTTAAGCGGGTTTCGAGATTTGCCAATAATCTCTGCTGATCAGCGGTCGGCACTTTCATGGATGACCCGAAATCCGAGCCTGAATAAAGGCCTTTTTCGCGAATATCGGCAAAAAAAGCTTCCATCTGGTAAAATTCGCGGGTTGTGAACGGATCAAATTTGTGGTCGTGGCATTCGCTGCAGCCAAGGGTTACGCCCAGCCACGTTCCCGAGACATTTCGCACTCGTTCGGCAGCATATTTGGCGAGATATTCCCTGGGCTGAACGCCGCCTTCGGCACTCATCATCCCAAGACGGTTGTAGCCAGCCGCGATTTTCTGTTCCTGTGAAGGGTCGGGCATCAAATCGCCGCCAAGCTGCTCGATCGTAAACTTGTCAAAAGGTTTGTTGTCGTTGAACGACTCGATCACATATTGACGGAATGGCGAAACGCTGACTTCCTGGTCGCCGTGATATCCCACGGAATCGGCATATCGCACCAGATCAAGCCACCACATGGCCATACTTTCGCCATAATGCGTTGAACCCATCAGCCGTTCAACCTGTTTCTCCCAGGCATTCGCCGAAGTATCGTTCAAAAAATGATCGACTTCTTCTATTGTCGGTGGAAGACCAGTCAGGTCAAACGACAAACGCCTGAGAAGTGTGATCCGGTCTGCTTCGGAATTGGGTTTAACTTTGCTACCAGAACGCTTTTGATCAATGAACTGGTCGATCACATCGGAAACTGGGGAAGATGATGATTTGACGCCCAGCCTTTCCGGCGTTTTCACCGGTTCAAAGGCCCAGTGACCTTCAAACTCTGCGCCCTGAGCTACCCATTTTTTAATGAGATCACGATCTTTCTGCGATAATGTCTTGCCTGAGTCGGGCGGCGGCATCTGCTCGTCCGGGTCGTTTGAAACAATACGCCTGAGGAGCTTGCTTTTTTCAATACTGGTTTTGTCAATCACGCCTTTTTTCTTGCCATTTCCCAGCAATCCTTCGGCCGTGTCGAGCCGCAACTCTGCCTCGCGATGACTTTTGTCAGGACCATGGCAATAAAAACAGTTGTCAGAAAGAATCGGACGGATATCGCGATTAAATTCGACCCGACCTTTCATCTGATCGCCTGACGATTTCAATGGCTCTTCTGCATAGCCAGTATGGAAGAACAATGCACATTGAGCAAAGATAATTAATTGTATGATCCGCGACATGCAGCTAAATTTCCATAATCGTTGAATGACACGACTCATGTATTTTCTCGTCTTGGGAAGGAGATATCGAGGATCGAGTTCTGGCTGGGTTCTTCCGGGATTGCTCAAGAATCTTAAGCCTAACAAAAGCCGCTGGAGAAGTAAAACCATTTTTCAATGAATTGGAATCAAACTGCACAAAATTGTAGCGATTTGTAGAAGTCAGGATCGTTTTACACTTTCTTGAATACTCCTGATAAACTCTGGCCATTGGCCGCCGAGTTGATTGACGAGCCAGTCAGCAGCCACAATTTCAACAGTTGCTGCAGGTTCGGGTTGCATTTCCTGAATGGCCAGAAATGCAATCAGGTCTGCAAGCAGTTCGCCTTTTTTCCAGCGGGCAAGCCCGTCTGTCAATGCCCAGCAGGCTGCATAATCGGCCGAGTGCGAGAGGGGATTTTTTAAAAGGTCGCGGCGCAGGAACGATTTCATTTCAAACCCGCTGGCTATTTTTCTCCAGGCCTTGGCTCGTTCGGTATTGACCGATCCGAATCCCGGAAGTTCGAGGAAGGACTGAGATTTTGGATTCGTGCCGACATCTTTTGAAGCGGCATGATCGCCAAGCATTGCCATTCCCTCATGCAGCCATCGTGGCCAGGTATCCCAGCCGGGGCAGATGCCGCTGGCAATCGTCATTTGATGGATCATCTCGTGGGTTGCAATGACGACTGGTTCAAATGATTTCAATTCGGATTTGTCTGTCAGAACAATACTGGCGAGCCGCACCGGATGAGTCAGTCCCAGGCTGCCTTTAAGGCCGGATAGATTCTCTGTTTCCAGATATTTTTCGTAATCACTTTTTGTCGAGATCAGGCCAATCACAATTCGAGAATCGGGCCTCTGTAAACGAATCGACTTTTCATTGCACCAGTCAATCATTTCGCTTCTGATGCGTGCAATGCGTCGCAACATTGCGTAAATTTCAGTGTCGCCAATCGAATTCGCCTGATAAATCAGCGTTAAAGGCCCATCGTCAGCCACAGAAACGCCAGCACCCAGAAAATGATGCAGGTGAGCGACTGCAGCAGTGACATTGGATTTCGCGGGATTGTCATTAGAAACCGGCATTCCTGAATTCCTGGCTGGCATCTTGTGTGTGGCCAAGTCACTGATTATGCTGAAGATCACGCCATGACTTACAGGCTGAGATCGTCGCTGTAAGTGATTAAATCGTCAAGCGGAGTTGATCAGATTGTCCCTCGCGGCGGGAGTTGCTAAAATGCTTGTCAATTCGCTTGGTTTTCAGCGGGCCTTTCGCCACATTCCTCAATTCATGCTGACAGCCTGCGTGGTCTTGGCGATTTCAGGCCAGACCAATGCACAGATTGCCAATGAGAAGGCTTTCTGGCATGCGGAAGGCAAAAACGGTGCTGTTGTTGCGGGTGGCCGGGCCGCGAGCGACGCCGGCATTGAGATCATGAAAACGGGTGGTAATGCGGCTGACGGTGCGGCCGCCACCCTGCTGGCCCTGGGCGTGACCGATGCCAAAAGCTATTGCCTGGGCGGCGAAATCCCGATTATTGTTTACGATGCCAGGCGAAATGTAACGGAAGTGCTTGGCGGGCAAGGGGCTGCGCCTCGGCTGGCCACAGTCGATTTTTTCCGCAACCAGCCCGACGGCATTCCTGCAGTCGGCCTGCTGAGTGCCACTGTACCGGCATCGATCGACGTGATCCTGACTCTGCTGGAACGTCATGGTACCAAACGCTTTGCTGATGTGGTGGGCCCGACATTAAGGTTGCTTGAAGCACCAACTGAGAGCTGGCACACGGATTTGCACAAAACGCTTACGGCAATGGTGGCTGCGGAAAAAGAGCATGGAGACAGGATTGTCGGGCTGCGGGCTGTGGGCGATTATTTCTATCGCGGGCCGGTGGCTCGGGCCATCGACAAATTTTGCCGCGAAAACGGCGGCCTGCTGCGATATGAAGACATGGCGGTGCATCACACGCGGGTTGAGCGACCGATCAGACTGAAATATCGGGGTTTCGATATCATCAAATGTGGTATCTGGACTCAGGGCCCTTCCATGCTGCAAGCTCTTCACTTGCTGGAAGGCTATGACATGTCGAAGTTTAAGGCGGGTTCGGCTGATGCTTTGCACC
>JBJTRR010000778.1:0-1692 GCA_046076185.1 bacterium
GTTGGTGGGTTCGTCGAGAAGCAGCAGGTTTCCACCTGATTTCAGGAGTTTGGCCAGATGAACCCGGTTTCGTTCACCACCCGAAAGCTTGCCGACGAGTTTCTCCTGGTCAGGCCCCTTAAAATTGAAATTGGCGGTATAAGCCCTTCCAGGTATCTTGCGCTTGCCAAGCTGAACCTGATCAACCCCGCCCGTAATCTCCTGAAAGACTGTATTTTCACCATTAAGAGTATCGCGTGATTGGTCAACATAAGAGACTTGCACGGTCGGCCCCACCCTCAGCTCACCATTATCAGGCTTTTCCTGCCCGACAATCATTCGGAAGAGAGTGGTTTTGCCAGCCCCGTTCGGGCCAATCACTCCGACAATACCGCCCGGCGGTAATCGAAAATTCATGTTTTCAAACAGGAGTCGATCGCCAAATGCTTTGGATACTCCACGGGCCTCTACCACCAGATCACCCAGATGCTGACCCGGTGGAATGTAAATGGTAAGTTGTTCGTCGCGTTTGTCATTTTCCTGAGCAGCCAGCTGTTCATAACGTTTCATACGGGCCTGGTTTTTAGCCTGACGAGCCCGAGGCGACAATCGCACCCATTCCAGTTCTCGTTCAAGCGTTTTGCGGCGGGCATCAGCGGCTTTTTCTTCCTGTTCCAGCCGAGCCTGCTTCTGTTCCAGCCAGCTTGAATAATTACCCTCCCAGGGAATGCCCTGACCACGATCAAGCTCAAGGATCCAGCGTGCTACATTGTCAAGAAAATACCGGTCGTGCGTCACAGCAACAACCGTGCCTGGAAATTCGGCAAGATGCCTTTCCAGCCAGGCCACACTCTCGGCATCAAGGTGGTTAGTCGGTTCATCAAGCAGAAGGATGTCAGGGCGTTCCAGAAGAGTTTTGCATAAAGCAACGCGACGCCGCTCGCCACCGGATAGTTTATTCACATCAGCATCGCCAGGCGGCAACCGCATGGCATCCATTGCAATTTCCAGAGTTCTATCAAGCTCCCAGGCATTGCTGGCATCAATTGCATCCTGCACGCGGCCCTGCTCTTCCAGAAGTTTATCCATCTCATCCGAGCTGATCGGATCACAAAATCGGGCGTTTATTTCTTCATATCGTTTCAGCAGGCCGCGAATTGGCGCAACTGCCTGTTCTACATTGCCCCGCACATCGAGACTGGCATCAAGCGTTGGCTCCTGCGGCACGAAACCAATCCGCGTGCCATTGGCAGGACGAGCCGTGCCCAGAAAGTCCTTATCAACACCTGCCATAATACGAAGCAAAGTTGATTTACCGGCACCGTTGTTACCAAGTACACCAATTTTGGCCCCGGGATAAAACGAGAGCCAGATGTTTTTGAGAATCTCTTTTTTATTGACAACCTTGCTGAGTTGTTCAATCTGAAAAATATATTGTGGAGGCATGATTTGTCTTGGGCCTGCTCTTCATTTCAGTCAGATCATTTCGCAATTTATCCACTTCTGTGGACCTGTAAATTGCAATCGTTTTTATTATAGCAAGAAACTTTTCAATGTTGAGAGAAAACTCGCAGTCAAACACCGTTTTTTTAATCAACTTTATAAAACATTTTTACGATCAATAATGCAATTAAAACCTGGCAAAGAAGATAAGAATATTCGGTCGTAACAGTCGTAACATATTGAAATCAAAAATAAAATAAATGATCTGTC
>JBJTRR010000779.1:0-6501 GCA_046076185.1 bacterium
CTGAAATCATTGGCGCCTTTGCGGCGCTGGAATGACCGGTATCGGCAATTCCGATCATCACGACACAAAATCCAAAGACCCGTTTGATAATCGCCGGAAGGAAAAACGAGATGGCAACAGCAACAGGCAAGATCATTCAGGTGATCGGTTCGACTTTTGATGCCGAATTTGATCAGGGCCACCTGCCCGACATTTATAACGCCCTTCGGATTGAGTCGAAGGAGAAGGGTGTGAGCATCACCCTGACGGGTGAAGTTCAGCAGCAGCTTGGTGGCAATCGTGTGCGTTGCGTGGCCCTTGGCTCGACGGATGGTCTGGTGCGTGGCATGCCGGTGATTGATACCGGCGCCCCGGTTTCTGTTCCGGTCGGTAAGGGCACTCTGGCCCGTGTTTTTAATCTTCTGGGCGAGCCGATTGACGGCCGTGGCCCGGTTCAGGCTGATGAAAAGTGGCCGATCCACCGTGATCCTCCCGAGTTTGAAGAGCTTTCGCCAAAGACGGAAGTTTTCGAAACCGGTATCAAGGTGATTGACCTGCTCACGCCATTCGTGCGTGGTGGCAAAATTGGTCTCTTCGGTGGTGCAGGTCTCGGCAAGACGGTTATTCTGACCGAACTCATTGCCCGTATTGCCAAGGTACACTCTGGCTATGCTGTGTTTGCCGGCGTGGGCGAGCGGACACGTGAAGGCAATGATCTCTGGCTGGAAATGCAGGAAACCAAGATTGGTACAACCGGCAAGTCGGTTATCGACTCGACGGTGATGTACTTCGGCCAGATGAACGAACCGCCGGGTGCCCGTCTTCGCGTGGCTCTTTCGGCGCTTTCAACGGCCGAATGGTTCCGCGACGCCACCGGGGCCGATACGCTTCTCTTCGTTGATAACATTTTCCGCTTCAGCCAGGCTGGTTCAGAAGTGTCGGCTCTGCTGGGCCGTATGCCATCCAACGTGGGTTATCAGCCAACGCTGGCGACGGAGATGGGTGCTCTGCAGGAACGCATCACCTCAACCAAGAAGGGTGCGATCACCTCGGTTCAGGCGGTTTATGTGCCGGCTGACGACTTGACCGACCCGGCTCCGGCGACAACCTTCGGCTTCCTTGACGCGTTCATCGTGCTTCAGAGATCGATCGCTGAAAAGGGTATTTACCCGGCGGTCGATCCGCTGGGCAGTTCGTCGCGAATTCTTGACCCGCAGTATGTGGGTGAAGAGCATTACGACGTCGCTCGCCGCGTACAGTCGATTCTCCAGCGGTATCGTGAACTTCGCGACATCATCGCGATTCTCGGTGTTGATGAACTCTCGGAAGAGGACAAGCTGATCGTCCACCGCGCCCGTCGTATTGAGCGGTTCCTTTCGCAGCCATTCATCGTGGCGGAAGTTTTCACCAACAAGCCTGGTGAATACACCCCACTACCGGAAACGATCCGCAGCTTCCGTGAAATTTGCGATGGCAAGTGGGATCATCTGCCGGAAAGTGCGTTCCTCTATGTTGGTGCCATTGAGCAGGCCGCCGAAGCCGCCAAGAAGATGGCTCGCTGATCGGGTGACTTTTCCGCAGCAATTCGATCAGGAGTTCATTGATGTCAACGGGTTCAACAGAAAAGTCGCGGGATACGCCACCATCAGCCGATCAAACCATTCGCTGCCAGGTGGTCACCCCCGAGCGGATTGTGGTTGATGAATGGGTGAGTCAGATTGTCGTTCCGCTGCCCGATGGTGAATACGGAATCGCCCGTAATCACGACCCGGTCATTGCCCGTCTCGGTTTTGGCTCGTTTCGGTACAAGTCCTCTGGCACACAGCGGAGCTACTTCATTGACGGCGGATTTCTTCAGATTCGCGACAACGTCGTCGTTATTCTGACCAACCGGGCCGTTGATGTTGCCAGCCTGAATGCCAGCCAGATTGATCAGGAACTGGCTGCCGCCAAAGCCCGGCCCGCTCGCAACGACGCAGAAATCAACGCCCGGCTTGTTGACATGGACAAACTCAGGTCGCGTCGGCGACTCGCTTCTTCGAAATGATGAAACCAGCCCGCATTTTTCACTGCGGGCTGATTTTTGGCTTTTTCTGTTATTTCAGTGATTTCAGAAATAAAGAAATTACTGAAACTCTCAATTCCGCTTGAGGCTAATTAAATCAGGCACTAAAATAATAGTAACGCCCGATTTTGAGCCGGTTCGGGGATCGATCAGCAGAAACTACCCTTCTGATTTCTCTGAACTTGTGGCAAGAGGACATGCGTTCTGGAGGTTTGTGACGGTGAAACGCCATATTGCGGTGCATCTGCTGGGTTTACTGACATTTCTGCTTGCCGGTTGCGGCGGCGGAAATCAATCGATGAGCTACTCTCTGGCCAAACCTGTCAAAGAGATGACAGACCAGAAGAAACAGGATGCGGTTGTGCGTGCCCTGTCGGAACTTTATGGTCCATCACCGCTCGAGATCAAAATTCCGGAAGGCCTCGGGCTGAGAAATGGCGGTTATTATCTCGCCAATTATGTCATTGAAAAGGGCGACACCGCTGAAAAGCCACTGGCGATCGATTCAACGACCGGTCGCAAGCAAATGGGTGGCGGCTATGGTCTTTATCGCAAGCACTGCCTGCACTGCCACGGGGTGACGGGCGACGGCAACGGCCCCACGGCCGATTACCTCTATCCTCGCCCGCGTGATTACCGCAAGGGTCTTTACAAGTTTACCTCAACAGCCGCTGGTGCAAAACCCTCACGGGAAGACCTCTGGAAGACGATCAACTACGGCCTTCACGGCACTTCGATGCCTGGCTTTGAAGCGTTAATGACACCTTCGGAGATTCAGCAGGTTGTTGATTACGTGATTTTCCTTTCGGTTCGCGGCGAAACAGAGCTTCTGGTTGCTCAGGATGTTGCCGACGGTGCCTGGGACGAACAGATCGGGCAGGAGACCGGCCCCTCTTCGAATCCGTGGTATGAAAAGCCGGCCAATTCCAAAATTTATGAGCCAGCCCTTGAAACTGCCAAGATGGTGGCCGAAAAGTGGAATAATTCGGAGACGCAGGTTTTCAATCCTCCTGTTCCGCGGGTTGCATCAACCAATGATTCGGTCGCTCGTGGGCGTGAGCTATTCCTTGGCTACACCAAGGAACGCCTTGAGTGCTGGGGCTGCCACGGCCTTCAGGCTGGCGGTAACGGCAAAAGCTTTGTTGATAAAAAGCTTTTCGAAAAGGTGATGTTCGGTAAGCAGGTCTTCCAGGCCATTTATTCCGACACTGATCGCTCGCGTGCCATTCTTGAAGCTACGGCTGCCCGCCTGTCTGAAGAAAAGGACGAGCGTGATGCCCGCCTTTCTGCATTGGGTATTGGTGGTCACCATGGCGGCGGCCACGGCGAAGGACATGAAGGCGACCATGCTCCGCTGACGGGCTGGCTGGCGACAGTCACTTCAAGCTCAGCCGGATTTGTGCCGGTTGACGAAGATCGTCGTAAAGAGATTCGTCACGAACTCGAAGCACATTTTCCCGGCCTGATGGTTGACTTCAAGGTTGATCCAAAGTCGGAAAAACCGACTGTTACGATCAAGTCGCCTGCCGGAGCCCGGCAGCAGCTTTTGACAGACCTAAATGCTGAAATTCCGACCACTGTTCTCTCAGCCACTGTTGGTCTTGGCGATGGCAAAGGCTGGCAGGTTGTTTACCGGGTAGTGAATGACGCGACCGCTGACGCAAACGAAGCCCAGAAGGCTTTGGCACAAGCGAGAGCTGAATTGACAGCCGAATCAATTCGTCATCAGTTGTCACATCGCTACCCGGCTCTTGGCCTGACGGTACAGGTTGTGACCGATGCCCAGGCACCCGAGATTGAAGTGGTGGCTGTCGATAGTTCGGTTTCCGACAAAGCGGAAGCTGTCAAGGCACTGTTGCTGGAGAGTGGCAGTCAGGTGAAAAGTTACTTTGCGAAAGTCCAGACCGACTGGACAGGATCGCTTGATGACTGGCAGTGGCCTCTGCGACCGGCCAACCTGAATACGGGTGTTTACAAGGGTGGTCGCCGGCCAATCGATATCTACTGGCGTATTGCCAAGGGTATCAACGGGGCCAAGATGCCAGCCCACGAAACGACCCTGAAGCCCGAACAGATTTGGGACATTGTGAATTTTGTTCTGGCTTTGCCGGAACGTCCTGAACTTCTGCGTGATGCCACCGAGCCGGTGCGTAATGACGCTCCGGCTAAAGTTGCCGCGAACTGATCATCTATTCGAATCTCTGATAAGTGCCGCCTTCGCCCGGCGGGTTGACTGGGAGTGAAAATGAAAATCGAACGGTTCTGGACATTACTTTTCGCTCTGGGGGCCATCTTTGCCACTGGATGCTTTGTGTATGCTCCGCTGAATGATGACTGGTGGTTGCTTCCGAACGTCTCATCGGTTGGCAAAGAGATCGATCACCTTTTCATGATCATTCTTGGCATCACCGGTGTGGTGTTCATAGCCACGCAGGTTGTGCTTTGCTACATCCTCTGGAAGTTCTATGATCGCCCGGGCCGCAAGGCTGATTACGTTCACGGCCAGATGAAACTGGAAGTGATCTGGACGATCATTCCGGCCTCCATCCTCGTGTTCCTTGCCCTTTACCAGATGGGTACCTGGGCAAAGATCAAGTTCCGCAGCTCTTTACCCAAGGTTCAGCCGATTGCTGAAGTCACAGGCAGGCAGTTCCAGTGGGTATTTCGGTATGCCGGTGAAGATCGTCGGTTGCATACGGATGACGACGTTTTCACTGTCAATAATTTCCATTTTGTGCAGGATGAACCAACGGTCATTCACCTGAAGAGTTCCGACGTACTTCATTCGTTCTTCCTGCCAAGTCTTCGAATCAAGCAGGACGCCGTACCTGGTCTGACGATTCCAGTCTGGTTTGATTCGTCGAGTGCAGGAAAATTTGAGCTCGTTTGTGCAGAGCTGTGTGGGTGGGGTCATTACAAGATGCGTGGCAACGTGACCATCCATCAATCACAGCAGGAATTTGAAGAGTGGCTGAAGCAGACAAAATCAGAGCAGGATCGCGACCAACTGTCTCTGGCCAACGCAGCGAACGGGGGTTGAAATCACATGAGTGACCATGGACATTCGGCCGGACACGGCCACGACGATCATATTCACCCAGCACCCACGAACTTCCTTTCGAAGTATGTCTTTTCCACAGATCATAAGGTGATCGGGATCCAGTTCCTGATCTCCGGCCTGATCATGTTCTGGGTGGGCGGTCTGCTGGCTCTTGCGGTTCGCTGGCAGTTGGCCTGGCCCTGGAAGCCTATTCCCTTTGTGAACAGCATCTGGGCCGAGTATGGTTATCGCCTGCCGCCAGAGGTTTACAACAAGCTCTTCACCATGCACGCCACGGTCATGATTTTCTTCGTGATCGTTCCGCTTCTGACGGGGGCTTTCGGTAATTTTCTGATTCCTCTGATGATCGGCGCACGGGATATGGCCTTCCCCAAGCTGAACATGTACAGCTACTGGTTCATGTGGCCGGCCATCATTCTGATGAGCTATTCGTTTTTCGCGCCTGGTGGTTCTGCCGAGGCGGGCTGGACGAGCTACCCGACTCTCTCATCATTCAGATGGTCCACAACCGGCTCGTTTAATGGTCAGACTCTCTGGCTGGCATCGTTGCTGTTTGCCGGTGTTTCGTCGCTGATGGGTTCGATCAATTACATTACGACGATCATCATGCTTCGGGCACCAGGCATGAAGATGTTTCGCATGCCGATGACCATCTGGGCCATGTTCATCACGGCCATTTTGCAGGCTTTTGCTCTGCCTGTGCTGACAGCTGCGTTAATCATGCAGTTGCTCGACCGGGTGGTGGGCACAAACTTCTTCGCACCTGCCAACTGGATGGTCGCCAATTCGGGCAATGTGGTGGGTGGTGGTCAGGTCCTGCTGTTCCAGCACCTCTTCTGGTTCTACAGCCACCCGGCCGTCTATATCATGATTCTGCCTGGCATGGGCATGGTCAGCGATATCATTTCGACCTTCAGCCGCAAGCCGCTGTTTGGCTACAAGCCGATGGTTTTCTCGGTCAGTGCCATTGCGGGTCTGGGCTTCATCGTGTGGGGGCACCACATGTTCCAGTCGGGTATGAACCCGGCTTTGGGTGCGACATTCATGCTTTCCACCATGATGATTGCACTCCCCTCGGCCATCAAGACATTCAACTGGCTTGGAACGATGTGGGGTGGTCGAATTCAATTCACCACACCGATGCTTTTTGCCATCGGTTTCGTTGCAATGTTCGTGATCGGTGGTCTGTCGGGTATTTTCATGGCCGCCACACCGGTTGACATGCACATTCACGATACCTACTACATTGTGGGGCATATTCACTATGTGCTCTTTGGCGGTTCAACATTTGCGATTCTTGCGGGCATCTATTACTGGTTCCCCAAGATGTTCGGCCGGATGATGAACGAAAATCTGGGCAAGATTCACTTCTTCCTGACCTTCGTGTTCTTCAACG
>JBJTRR010000780.1:0-2074 GCA_046076185.1 bacterium
CCCTGTTAACGCGGGCGAAATCGGCCGGTTTTGACTTCGTCGCTGACCTCAGTGCCACCTACAAAAATCAATCCACAGATTCGCTTGCCCTCAGCCCGGGCGACTATCATCCCAACATCCGTGGGCACAAACAACTGGCCGAAGCCTGGGAAAGGCACCTGGCCGCCTGGCCGGCACTGGTCGAAAAGCTCAACGAAAGCCTGGTGGCACCATGAATTTTCGCAGCCGCTTGAAAAATTTTGCCGATTCCGTCGCCCTCCGGCTCTTCCTCACCATAGGCTTGCTGGTGTTCGGGCTATACGACCTGCCCGTTTCATGGGCCAAGGGGCGAATGGTCAAACACGCCATGAAGTCGGCCGAGATGGGCCGTGAATCGGCTGGTTATTACGAAGGTCTGATTGGTGGCGATGATTCAGCCACCGGATCGCTGGAAAGGGCTATCGTCGGCCAGCCCAGCGACTGGGTTCACTTTGCCGACAGCGGCGTTTCGCAGCTCGTCACGAACGATATTCTGCAGTTCATTCTTCTGCCGAATGTTTCCCGTTCACTCTTCGGCAAGCAGTTCACCACCAATGAATTTCGCCTGCGCGACCGCCCGACAACAACCGAAAAACCACCTGGCACAATCAGAATTGCCCTGCTGGGTGCGTCAATGGATATGGGCTGGGGTGTGGCCACCGACAAAACCTATGAAAACCGGCTGGAAGACTGGCTAAATGCCCAGGCCAAAGCCCGTGGCGACCATCGCCGCTTTGAAATTCTTAACTTCGCCGTGGCCGCCTATTCGCCCACCCAGCGCGTGGTCACTTATCAGCGAGTCGCACGCAAGTTCAAGCCCGACATGATCTTCTATGCCACCACACTGCTCGACCCCCGACTCACAGAAATTCACCTCGGCGACTGCCTGAACAACCGCGTTGATCTCACGCCTTTCCCTCTGCTGGCTTCAACCGTGGCGGAATCTGGCTTTGATCCCGCCAATCTCAAGCGAGATCCGGCCGGGCGCTGGCTTGAAAAAAACCAGTTCAAAAACTGGATCGAACCCTTCCGCGACGACCTGAACCAGAAAATTCTCGGCAGTCTGGTTGAAGCAGCACGCCACGACCACATTCCAGTCGTCTGCCTGATCATACCCCGGGCCGGCCGCAACGACCTGCCCCACCTCAGGGCTGCAGGCGTGGCACGGCAAGTCCAATCAGCCCAGGCATTTAACATCCCGGTCTGGGATCTGACCGACAGCTTTGATCACGACGATTCCGGCAAACTCAGCGTAGCCGAATGGGACGACCACCCCAACACCCGCGGTCATGGCCTGATCTATGCCGACTTGGTCAGGCATTTACTGAACGACCCTGTCCGCACAGATTTCGGTCTCTCGGGTCATGAACAATCTCCAGCCACCGACAAACTTGACTGACAACATCACCACCGGCCAGCAGCAAGCAGTCATTCCGCAGGAACTTCGACCCATGTCAACCTTTTTTAGAGCACCCTCCCGCCCGGCCACTCTCGGTGGACTTCTGCCGGCCGCCGCCCGAAAAAACCCGCATGGCGTAGCCCTTGTAGAAACGTCCAGCGGGCGTCATATCCGATACGCCGAGCTTGAATCTCAGGTCTCTCGGCTTGCCGCACACCTACTCTCGCAGGGCATTGGTCTCGGCCACCGTGTAGGGCTCTGGTTGCCAAAATCCTTTGAATCGGTTGCCACCATTCACGCTTCGCTGCGTGTCGGTGCAGCCCATGTGCCAGTTGACCCTCTGGCCCCGGCTGCCCGGGCCGCCACCATCTTCAGCCTGGCTGGCGTTTCGGCCGTTGTTGTTCACAAGTCTTTTGTCGAACCATTAAAAACAGCCTGGCCACCCGAACTTGCCAATCACTTCCCCACACTGATCATCGTTGAAGATCACGCCGATGGCCCGGCTGATACACCAATCGATTTCTCCCAGAAACAGACAACCTGGCAGCACCTTCAGGAAACAATAGCACTTGAAGAGATTGCTCCGCCCGATCAGCCTGATTCCGACCTTGCTTACATTCTTTTCACATCAGGCTCAACCGGCCAGCCCAAGGGCGT
>JBJTRR010000781.1:0-16384 GCA_046076185.1 bacterium
CCCGACCCATCCAAATTCATTCGGAACGGGTGCGACTGGCCGTCGATCAGGGCCGTGAAGCCCAGCTTTTTCGCATCATCAGGCCAGTAAAACAGCCCGGCGTTATAGAAGCTGACACGGTCGCGGGCTGTCACGTTCACGCTTTTGCCGGTTGCCACATCAACCAGAAAACTGTCGTAAAGCCAGCCTTTGGCATTGAACTGAAACTGTCTGGTCGATTCCTCGTGCGCTGCATTCGCCTCGCTTTGCCAGCCCCGGCCCACAATGGCCGTTTTGCCATCGGGCGACCAACCGGCAAATTGGGTCCAGGCATCAGGGTCGTTGACTGCAAGTTCTTGTGCAATCAGCCTTTGGCCTTTGCCATCGGCCCGCACCAGCATGGCCCGCATCGTGCGAATGTTATTGTGCCGCCCGCCGGGCAAATCAGTTCTCAGCCCGGTGTAGCCAAGTTCCAGATCCGGCAGGTTTTGTGCCTGTGCCTCAAAAAGACATGCCGTAAATATGCTGAAAATCAAGCAAAAGCGGCAAGCCAGGCGGAATAAGTTCATGGTCATGCCAGAATCGGCCGGATGACTTCGCCCCGGCTCAGCACGATAGGTCGGCCCAGTGGGTCAATCAGTTCCGTAGCCGGGTCAATGCCCATAAGCGTAAGAATTGTGGCGTGAAGATCTTCCGGCGCAACGCGGCCATCTTTCGGCCAGGCCGCCTGGGCATCGGATACCCCATGCACCACACCGCCCCTGATGCCGCCGCCCGCCAGGGCCACGCTGAAGACATGCCCCCAGTGGCCACGCCCCTGGGCACCGTCAAGCCGGGGGCTGCGGCCAAATTCTGAAACCACGGCCACAAGCGTTTCATCCAGAAGGCCGCGTGATTCAAGATCAGCCAGCAGGCCCGAAATGGCTCTGTCCATGGGCGGCACCAGCACATTTTTCAGGCGGTTCGTCTCGTCGCGGTGCGAATCCCACACCGGGTTGGCGTCGGGCTCATCCGGGCCGCGATACCAGTTGACATGCACCAGCCGCACGCCCTGCTCAACCATCCGCCGGGCCATCAGCACCGTCTGCCCAAAGGGCGATCGCCCGTAAAGCTCTCTCGTGGCCTCAGTTTCCAGGCCAATGTCAAAGGCCTGCCGTGCCAGGGGGCGGGTGATCAACTCCCACGCCCGGGCTGTGTGCGGGTCAAGATCTGAAGCACTTGCCGCCCGCTCGTCAACTTGGCGCAAGATCTGCTCCATCAGGCCACGCCGGCCAATGGCCCGTTGTGGCTCAAGCCCTGTGTCAAGCTGGAGTTCGGCAATTGTTGGCCGGGCCTGGCGTGCATCAAAATTCACCAGCCAAGGGTCGCTTGACCGCCCCAAAAAGCCGCCATCCTGCCCTGGCCACACACTGCCATCGGTATTGGCCACTCGCATGGGCAGGGTGACCGAACCGGGAAAGGCCCCGCCCCGCTCACGACGCGCCAGCGACATGACCATACCGCCAAGGCTGGGGAAGTCGTTGGGTGCCCCCGGCTTGGCATTCTCAAAATTTTTGGGTGCGTGCGGCCGACCCGTCAGCATGTAATAGGCCGAGCTGCTGTGGGCATTGTCGTCGGTGCTCACCGCCCTCAGCACAGCCAGCTTGTCAGCATGGCGGGCCGTCAGCGGCATCAGTTCACTGAACGAAATACCAGGCACGTTTGTGGCGATTGGCCCATAGGCACCGCGAACCTGCTCAGGCGCGTCGGGCTTGGGGTCCCAGGTGGAATGCTGCGGCACGCCGCCTGTGAGCATAAGCACAATGCAGCTTTTGGCCCTGGGCTTGAGCTTCGGCCCACCTTCAGCTTCGGCCCTGACAAGCTGTTCCAGCGATAGCCCGCCGGCAAAGCCCAACCCACCAATGCGCAGGATCTCGCGGCGGCTGGGGCCGTCGCAAAGTCGAATTGGTGAGCCCATCCAGCGCAGCATGGTCGTCAGGCTTTCCTTCAGTTGGCAAGTTTTGAGCAACAGGCGGGATCATAAATCTTCAGGGCAAGCCTGAAAATTTTGGCAAGATTCTCACTGAACCAGAATCGGATTCTGGCAAGCGATCACAAAAGTTTATATCAGGAATAAATGTTTGACAAGCCAGTGATGCCGGCAACCGCCATTTTTATGAAACTCTCTTATCCCTATAGGCTGCAGACTGTTACATGATTTTTACGAGTCTGCCATAATTTACTCGCCGGCATCTTGCAGATTCTGAACCACTTCGCGAAACTGGTAAGGATCGATCAATAAATGCCGATTCGCCATCACTTTTCCTGATCTGAAAGCTCACGCCATCATGCAAAATCGTCGTCAATTTATCGCCACAACAGGGGCTGGCCTGGCTGCCGCGTGGATGCCGACTCTCATCCCGGCCCGCGCCTTTGGTGCCAACGATCGCATTCGCACCGCCCACATCGGCGTGCGGAACCAGGGCACAAATAACCTGAAGGAAGTGCTGAAAAACAAGAATTTTGACGTGACTGCCGTGTGCGACGTCGATTCTGAAGTGCTCGCTAAAGCCGCCAGGCTGGTAGAAGACACCAAGAAAGCCAAGGGCGTGAAAACCGTTAAGGATTTTCGCGAACTCTATACGGATAAAGACATTGACGCCGTGGTGATTGTCACGCCCGACCACTGGCATGCCATCCCCACAATTGAAGCTTGCGAGGCCGGCAAAGATGTTTATTGTGAAAAGCCTCTTTCGCTTTTCGTGACCGAAGGCCGGGCCATGGTCGAAGCGGCCCGGAAGTATAATCGCGTGGTGCAAACAGGCTCGCAGCAGCGTTCTGACAAACGCTTCCGCCAGGCGGTTGAGATCATCCGGGCGGGCCTTCTGGGCAAGGTCAAAACGGCCAGAGTCGGCATCCCGGCCGTGAATTTCTCCGGCCCGGCCGTGGCCGACAGCCAGCCACCTGCCAATCTTGATTACGACCGCTGGCTCGGGCCCGCCCCGCTCAAGCCCTATAACGAGAAGCATGTTCACTATCTTTTCCGCTTCTTCTGGGACTATTCCGGCGGCCAGCTCACCAATTTCGGCGCCCACCACCTTGATATTGTGCAGTGGGCCCTGAACATGGATAACAGCGGCCCGCTGGAAATCAGTGGCAAGGCCCGTTATCACAAGGATAACTGGTATGAAGTGCCGGAAAATTTCGAGGTCACTTACACTTATCCGGGCACCACGCTCATCGCCGGGCAGGATCAACCCGTCGGCGGCGTGCTTTTTGAGTGCGAACACGGCAATCTTTCGGTCACCCGCTCAAAGATCACCTGCGAAAATAACCCTGACGTGCTGACCATGGAAATTCCGGAAAAGCACCGGGTGACCGTCAGCAACAACCACTTCCAGAACTGGGCCGACTGCATTCGCAGCCGTGAAAAGCCAATCACCGACGTGGAAATTGGCCACCGCTCAGCCACAGTTTGCCACCTGGGCAATATCGCCATTCGCACCGGCCGCAAGATTGTCTGGAACGCGGAACGCGAGATGATCCCCGGCGACGACCAGGCCAATGCCATGCTGACCCGGCCCTATCGCTCGCCCTGGGAACTGAAGCGAAATATCTGATTCTGCTTTCAACCAGAGCCCAATTCAAATGCCCCGTCGGAAAACACGACGGGGCTTTTTTTATTTTCACAATTTCAACTTTTTCAGGCCAAATCTCAATCGGCCAGATTGTGCTGACTTTCAACAATTTCCATTAACGCTTCAGCCACGGGCGAATATCAATCACTCGCATACCCGCAGCCTTTGCGGCCCTGATACCCACATCGCCGTCTTCAAAGGCCACGCAATGGGCCTGGTCAATTGCGATATGCCGTGCGGCCGCCAGAAAGACGTCGGGGGCCGGCTTGGGGCGACCGGCATCGTGCGAGCTGATTACGGCATCAAATAAATCAAGAACACCAATAGCAAGCAGCGACGTTTCGGCCGATGCCCTGGTGCTGCCGGTTGCGACGGCCATTGGAAGCCGGCGATGATAGCGGCGGGCAATTTCAACCACGGCATCGACCGGTTGCAGGGCACTGGCCGGCAGGCTGTGGAAATAGTCGTCGCGCTCTTGCGCGATGGCCTGCGCATTGACGGAAAGGCCTCTCTCGGCGGCCAGCCGGCGCACGACTTCGTCAACCGGCGTGCCCGCCCACTCGTAAAAGCGATCTTCGGTCAGGTGCAGGTTGTGTCGCGGCAAAACCGCCAGGAAGGCCTTATAATGAAGCGGCATGGAATCAACAAGAGTGCCGTCGCAATCAAAAATGAGCCCCCGGCAGTCGTTCGGCAGGCTCCATCGCAGTTCCTGATTCATCGCGGTTCAGCCAGCATCTTTTCTCAATTTGATCGACAACGTTTGCCATTCGAATGACTGTGTCACGATTCGCCAAAGCGTGTCGATGCCCGTATCGTTATTGCCGTGAAGGATCACAATCATATCCGATTCAGGCTGACAGGGGCATACCTGCAAATTGTGAATATTTGTGCACGGTTTGAATCGCTTGAATATCGTTTAGGCTAACCCGAAGTGCAATCGAGAGATGGCTGACGATCGCCCTTGCTGGCTTGGCGGGATAGGATTGGGCACGTCGTGATGCCGAGTCAGTATTTATCTGATAAGTCTGAATTTGGTCTGAATCGGTATTCCATATGTTTAACAAAATAAACGATCTTACAGGGCAATCGATTCGATTGGCGTTTTTAGGGCGAAATCGATAAGTTATTATGTCGGTTGAGCAAAAGCTGCTTAGCAGCGTTGTGGCGATACAGCTAAATGAGGTCAGCGGCCGAACATGCCCGGTTATCATTTCTCGCGAATCGAAAAAAAGTGGCAGCAATACTGGGAAGCGAACAAGACGTTCAAAACCCTTGATTTCGTTCCGGGCAAGCCGAAATTTTATGCCCTTGACATGTTTCCCTATCCCAGCGGCGCGGGCCTGCATGTGGGGCACCCGGAAGGCTATACCGCCACCGACATTCTTTGCCGATACAAACGCATGCTGGGGCAGAATGTGCTGCACCCCATGGGCTGGGACGCCTTCGGCCTGCCCGCCGAACAATATGCCATCAAAACCGGCACGCACCCGCGGCTGACCACGCAGCAGAATATCGACAACTTTCGCAGGCAGATCAAGGCCCTTGGCTTTTCGTATGACTGGGACCGCGAGGTTGACACCACCGACCCAGCCTATTTCCGCTGGACTCAGTGGATCTTCCTGAAAATCTACGACACCTGGTATGACCCCGACTTTATCTGGTCCGACCACAAAGGCCGACAGCGAAAAGGCAAGGGGCGGCCCATCGCCGAACTGCCCATTCCCGCCGACTGCCCCGACCCCGCCACCTATCGCGACGAACACCGGCTGGCCTATCGGGCCGAAGTGCCCGTGAACTGGTGCCCCGAGCTGGGCACGGTGCTGGCAAACGAAGAAGTGAAAGACGGCAGGTCGGAAGTGGGCGGCTTTCCGGTGGTGCGTCTGCCGCTGAAGCAGTGGATGATGCGAATCACATCGTATGGCGAACGGCTGATCGACGACCTGGAAGACCTTGACTGGTCCAAAGCCATCAAGGAAATGCAGCGCAACTGGATCGGCCGCAGCGAGGGGTCCTTCGTTGATTTTTACCTTGGCGAGGCCAAAAAATTTCACGACTGGGCCCGCCAGCGCAGCGTGAAGCCGTTCCTGGCCACGCCCGGCGACGACTGTATCCGCGTTTTCACCACCCGGCCCGACACGCTTTTCGGGGCCACCTACATGGTGCTGGCACCCGAGCATCCGCTGGTTGATACGCTGACCACACCCGAACAGAAGGCCGCCGTGGCGGCTTATCGGGCTGAGGTGACGGCCAAGAGTGATATGGAACGTATGGACGCCACTCGCAAGAAAACCGGCGTTTTTACCGGCGGTTATGCGATTAACCCCTGCACTTTTGAGCCGATCCCGGTCTGGATCGCCGATTATGTGCTTTATGGATATGGCACCGGTGCGATTATGGCCGTGCCGGGGCACGACGAACGCGACTTTGAATTCGCCGGAGTCTTCGGCCTGCCGATCCAGCGGGTTGTTGCCGACAACCTGATTGAATACGACAAAGAGCTGACCGAAGCCGAAACGGCCGAAGGTCTGGTCGTCAATTCTGCCAATAATGAATTCAATTTGAACGGATATCCAACAGCCGAAGCGAAAAAGGCAATTGTCGAAGAATATCTGCAATATAAGGGCGTGGCCCGTCTGACGATCAACTACAAGCTGCGCGACTGGCTTTTCAGCCGCCAGCGATACTTGGGCGAACCGTTCCCGATTCTGCTGGACCAAGCCGGCAATGCCCATGCCGTTGATGTGGCGGAACTGCCGGTCCAGCTACCGGAAATGGAAGATTTCAAGCCATCGGGTAAGCCCGAGCCGCCACTTTCCAAAGCGACCGAGTGGGTGAAATACTCTGACAAATATCAGCGTGAAACCAACACCATGCCGCAGTGGGCCGGCTCGTGCTGGTATTACCTGCGATATATGGATGCCAGAAACACCACCGCCCCCTTCAGCCCCGAGCATGAAAAATACTGGCTGCCGGTTGATCTTTACATCGGCGGGGCCGAACACGCTGTTTTACACCTGCTTTACAGCCGGTTCTGGCATAAGGTTCTTTTCGACCGGGGCCTGGTACACACGCAGGAGCCTTTCCAGAAACTTGTCAATCAGGGCATGATCCTGGGCGAGACAGAAAACACGGTCTATCAGGACGCCTCCGGCGGCTATGTCAGCGTAGATGAAGCCATTTCTGACGAGACCGGCAACTTCACCATGCGGGGCGGCAGCCGGGTTGATCTGAAACTTGTCAAAGTTGAGGCCGATGCCACCACCAAGCAGGGCGACCGCATAGTGCTGGCCGCCGACCCTGAAGTGCGGGTGGAAGCCAAGGCGCACAAGATGTCGAAAAGCCGGGGCAATGTGATTAACCCTGACGACGTCGTGCGTGAATATGGGGCCGACAGCCTGCGGCTTTACGAAATGTTTATGGGCCCGCTGGAAGCGACTAAGCCCTGGAGCATGAAGGGTGTTGAGGGTGTTTCGCGATTTCTGGCACACGTTTGGCGTCTGGTTGTTGACGAACATGCCGAAATGCCACAGCTTGACCCCCGCGTGCAGGATGTGGAACCTGACACAGAAACCGACAAGGCCCTGGCACGGGCGATTGCCGGCGTGACCGAAGATTTTGACGAACTGCGATTTAATACGGCAATTTCAAAGCTCATGGAGTTCACCAACTTCATGACCGGCCGGGAAGTTCGGTCGAAAAAAGCCCTGGCCGATTTCGTCCTGATTCTGGCCCCGATGGCGCCGCACCTGGCCGAAGAGCTTTGGGAACTGCTGGGCCATACCGGCACGCTGGCCTATGAGCCCTGGCCGAAATTTGACCCGGCCCTGCTGATTGAAACCGAAATGGAAATGGTGCTTCAAATCAACGGCAAGGTGCGCGGGCGGGTGACATTGCCGGTGGAAGCCGACGAAGAAACCGTGAAAAAAGCCGCATTGGCCGACCCTAAAATCGCGGCATTAATTGCCGGCAAGTCGATCAAAAAAGCGATCGTTGTGCCCGGCAAGCTCTGTAATCTGGTGATCGGGTAAACCAAAAAGCCCATGCGGCGAAAATTCCGCAAGGGCCATTTTTAACTGCTTCTCTGGCAGGTGTCAGTCAAGCACACCCAGTCGTGGCACTTCGCTTGAATCTGTCGAAGTGCTGCGGTTGCTTGTCTGGTAAGTATTACGGCCTGAGACATCGCCGAATTTGGGCGATCGCCAGGCGCTTGGCTTGGTGCCGGGCGACGTGCTGCCGCCCGCTTTATTTTTAGGAACACCGGATGACGAGCCACTGCCAGATTGGCCAGGGCGGCGTGGTTCAAGATATTCCAGTCGTGGTTCAGGGTTGCCCGAACCGCTGCCACTGGCGGGGGTTGTGGCTGAATCCAGTGGCGGATTGGTCGAAGGCCGACTGCTGGTTCCGCCGATGGGCGGGTTATCCATAATAACCTGAGGTGCCTCAGTAGCTGGCGGAGGGCTGTCCGACCTCCTGCCGGAAATTCCGCCAGAAATGGTATTGTTGTATTTACTTGTTGATTCGGGCGACGCAGGCTGGGTCTTGGCATCGTCGAACGAAGGCACGATGTTTGTCACGGTGCCACCAGGCCTCGCTTCAAGCTGGGTGGCGGGTGGCTCGGCATTATTGATGGTGGCATTTGGCGCAACGCCGCCGGGTTGTTCGACAACCACCGAACCCGGCGTTTCCACCGCTTCAAGGCCCGGGTTTACCACAATCGCAGGCCTGCGGAAAGGGTTCGAAAGAAATCGCGGACGCTGAACGCTTCGAATCTTGCCATTATTGCAGCCGGAAACATTCACGGCGCAGAGCATCAAAAGCAGAACGGACCGGCGTCGAAACGCATTCCACGATATACGGAAATTCAATTGGCTGAGACGCATGGTGCAATCGCCTGATGTCAAATCCGTGCGGCAGGCTCTCTATTTCAAAAGCCTGAACGCACATGGTGCGGCAATCAAGATGTATCAAATGAAACTTACCTTGGAAATTTAATCTTGCCTGAATTATTTTTTGAATTCTCTGATAATCGTCTGATATTTTCATTAAAACCCTTAATTCAGATGAAAATGAAATAAATTATTGAAAAAAGATTAAAGTTCCTGCGAAATGAAAAATGCAGGCATAAAAAAAGCCGGGCCAGTGGCCCGACTTTTTGGTGGCTTGACTGATCAGGGTCAGGTCTGTCAGGGCAGAAGGCCCGACGAGCCCGAATTAATGGGCGTGGCTTCCGAGGTTCCGTTGAAGCGGGGCAGGTTGACAACCTTGACCCTGGCCGATGGGCCTTCGTCGTAAGGTGTCATGGAAAGTGTGGTTGGGCTGATTGGTGCCGAGAAAGCGTGGCAGCCATTGCAGCCGGTGTAGGGAATAAACCTTTGTGAACGCATCACATAGGGGTTGAAATACTGCGGAAAGATCAATTGTTCGGCAGGCAGCATCATATAGCGCTGCACATAATATTCAGCCGTACGGCCCGTGCATACGGCGTTTTTCTGGCCCTGATCCCAGAAGCCATAGCCGTCAGGGTTTCCGTTCGGGAAGCCCCAGCCCAGTCCAGGGCCTGGTGGCAGAATTCCACCCTCAGGGGCAGGTTCCGGAAATTGGCCGGCCGAAACCAGTGTCAGCCCGGTAAGCAACATGATTTGTGACAGCATCGTCCCGATCTCCCTATCTTTAGCTACCAATATGCAGGCAATCGCAATTCCGGCCCGGCTTTTGTAGACTGGCCAACCGGCGCAATACCACTTCTAGCGAAATATGACACATTTTCCGCCGGTACAGTGGCCAGTTATAGCCAATCGATCTTCCCTTTGACCGGCCTGATCGGTACGATGCTCATTGATGTCCTATTTTGACAGGCCAGCCGACACTCACCGCATCCATGCATGTATGAACAGGTGTGCAGTGACAACCCTGTCGATCAACCCCGGCTCCTTTCGGTCACTTGCATCGTAATGATATTGCTGATCGATAATTACGACTCGTTCACCTACAACATCGTTCAGCGTCTGGGCGAGATCGACCCCACGCTTGATGTCGCGGTTTACCGCAACGACCAGCTCACGCTTGAGCAGATCGAGTCTCTGGCTCCTGAAAAAATCATCATTTCGCCCGGGCCCTGCACTCCTAAAGAAGCTGGCATTTCCTGCGACGTGATCAAACACTTCGGCGGACGCATCCCGATACTCGGCGTCTGCCTGGGGCATCAGTGCATGGGCGAAGCACTGGGCGGCATGGTGGTGCGTGCCGACCGGATCATGCATGGCAAGACATCTCTGATTTATCACGACGGCAAGGGCGTTTATCGTGATATCCCAAGCCCTTTTGAGGCAACAAGATACCATAGCCTGGTGATTCACCCTGGGCATGTGCCTGAAGGCATGGAAGTGGTCGCATGGACAGATCAAAACGAGATCATGGGCGTTCGCCATAAATCCTGGGCGATGGAGGGTGTGCAGTATCACCCGGAAAGTTTTCTGACATCGCACGGCATCAAACTACTGGCGAATTTTGTCGAGCGTGACTGGCCAACCGACAAGGCCGGGCCCAGGTGAATTATTCGTAAGATTCTGTGAGGAGAGGGTTTGATGCTGAGTGTTGACGAGGCTTTCCGGCAGGTGATCGGCTGGTGCGAGGCTCTTTCTGTCTCGGAACGCACTCTGGATGAGTGCATGGGCGCCATTCTGATGGAGGAAGTGCTGGCCGACCAGGACCTTCCACCGTTTGATAAAGCCCTGGCTGATGGCTTCGCAATCGCTTCGCAGGACTTGGTCAACAAGCGATCAGCCTTTCAGGTGGTGCAGACGATCCGTGCTGGTAGCCATCCAAACTTTTCGCTGTCGGCCGGACAGGTTGCCCGCATTATGACCGGTGCCCCCTTGCCACAAGGTGCCGATGCCGTAGTCATGTGGGAACATGTGCAGCAGATTGGCACTGACCAGATTGTGATTCCGCCCGACCGGCCAGTCAGGCCCGGCCTGAACGTGCTGGCCAGGGGGCGTGAAATTGCCAGGGGCGAAATTGTTCTGCCGCGTGCAATCCGGCTCAACGGTGCCGCCATTGGCGTGCTGGGCTCGGTCGGCCGAAGTCGTGCCAAAATTGTGCCGCCGCCACGAATCAGGATTGTGCCCACCGGCGACGAGCTGGTGGAAATCGACCAGCAGCCCGGCCCGGCGCAGATTCGTAACTCAAACGCCTATGTGCTGAGGTCGCTGATTGATCAGGCCGGCGGCCTGCCCGAAGTCATGCCTATCGCCAAGGATGACCCGGCCTCGCTAACCGAAAGTCTCTCGGCCGGCCTTCATGCCGACATTCTTCTGGTGACAGGCGGCGTCTCTACCGGCGAGGCTGATCATGTGCCCGATGTGCTTGCCACACTTGGGGTTGAGCCAGTTTTCCATCGTGTCAGGCTGAAGCCTGGCAAACCGCTCTGGTTTGGTGTGCGACACTCAGCAGAAGAGCTTGGGCAGAAACCTGTGCGAAAAGTGCTGGTTTTTGGCCTGCCCGGTAACCCGGTGAGTGTGGTTGTGAACTTCCTGCTTTTTGTGAAGCCGGCCATCATGGCCCTGAGGGGAATTTCCACCGAACCTGCCGAACATTCATCAGTTACGCTTGGCGAAGCCATTGAAAATCGCGATGAACGGCCTTCGTATCTCCCGGCACGACTGAGCCGGCGGAACGATCGCGTTGTGGCTGAAACCGTCAACTGGGCTGGTTCAAACGACCTGCGGGGCGCGGCTTTGGCCGATGGATTTATCCTGATGCCCGGCGGGCCATGCCGGCTGGCGGCCGGTTCAAGCGTCTCGTTTTTGCCCTTGCTAAGCTGACGACGACCATGCCAGGAATAACCGAAGCTCATGGATGATCAAAACTTGGACTCAGAACCGAGAAACGCGGCCGAACTGCCGGCAAGCTCAACCAAAGCCGGTTGGCTGCCGGAATTACGGGCCATTTGTTCGGGTGCGCTGCTTTGGGCGGCATTCCCGCCGAATAATCTCTGGTTGCTGGCCTGGGTGGCCCTGGTGCCACTTGCGGGCAACTGGGTTGATCAACCGAAACTGAGCCGCCGCAGGCATTTACGAATTGGCCTGGCGGGTGGGTTCACCTTCTGGCTTCTGGCTATTAATTGGGTAAGGCTTTCCGACCCTTCGGCCTGGGCCGGTTGGTTGGTCATGTCGCTTGCGCTGGCTGTGTGGTGGCCAGTGATGTTGTTGCTGGTCAGGCAGTTACACGAAAAAAACGGATGGCCGCTATGCGCCTCGTGGGTGGTGGCCTGGGGCTTTCAGGAATTTGCCAGAGAATATTATCTCAGCGGATTCCCCTGGTATTATCTGGCCCACACGCATTATCGCCAGCTCTGGCTGATTCAGGTGGCCGACATTGCCGGCACCACCGCTATTAGCCTGCTGATGGTAGCCGTCAATGTGCTTGCTGCCGAATGGTTCTTCGGCGGCCAGCCTGGCTGGCATGCCGCTCCCAAAAGTTGGAGAAAAGGCGTGCTGGCATGCTGCTTAAGTCTATTATTCTGTATGATTTACAGCCAGATCCGTCTCAGGCTTGCCAGTTTCACGCCCGGCCCAAAGGTGGCACTGTTGCAGTCAGACATTCCGCAGTCGCGGCGATTGAATCCAGACCATAATGAACTGGTCGAGACCTATCGAAACCTTACCCAGAAGGCTCTTGACCAGCACCTGAAGTCAATCACTGATAAAAATTCCACGCTTGATCTGATCATCTGGCCCGAAACCTCATTCCCCTACCCCGTCTTGGTGGGCGACCCCTCACTCGACGAATCTTCTTATAAGAGCGTTCTGAAGGAATACATTGAAAATGATCAGGCGGTTGCCGAGTGGTATAGCCACAGGAATGAGTCGCAGGAGATGATGACGGCCTGGGCGAAGCAGGCCACGGCTGCAATCATGGTGGGGGCGAACGCCTGGGACATCAGCCCGAAAGGATTTCGTAAATACAACACAGCCATGATGTTCCAGCCTGATTCGGCTCCCGTTCATTATTATAAGATGCACTTGGTGCCCTTTGGCGAATATATTCCGTGGACGGACTTTTTTCCGATTGTGGCCGAACTGGCCCCTTTTCCGCCTGACCAGCGGCCGAACCTGAAGCACGGGGAAGAAGCCCGACTGCTGGTGCTGAAAAATCGCTGGAAAATGGCACCACTGATCTGTTTTGAAGACACGGTGCCACATGTGGTCAGGCGGTTTTTTGCGCAGAACGGAACTTCGGAATCTAAAAGTAAAGTCGATTTTTTCGTGAACATTTCCAACGATGGCTGGTTCCGTGGTTCAGAAGAGCATGAGACCCACCTCTCGGCAAGCATTTTTAGATGTATCGAGACACGAACAGCCATGGTGCGTTCTGTCAACACCGGCATTTCGGCGATTATTGACGGCAATGGACGGGTTGTATCGAAAATCCCGATCGGGCGGGAAGACGTGCTTTCAGGCACAGTACCAATTGACACAAGATCAAGCATTTACAAGACTTGCGGCGATTTATCAGGCATTGTTTCAAGCCTGCTCGCATTTGCCGGTTGCCTGCTAAGAAGTAGGAAAACATAAGAAAACCATTCCCTAGCCTGCCTATTCAATACAAATTATGCAAATTATCTCAGTTATTTATTCTTCGGTATTTGCTCATCACTCGGATTTATTGTAAATTACGAAAGACTGATCTTTAAGTGCCACCAGAATGAGTATGGGTTGTCGGGATGGTTGGGTGAGGTAAATCTTTGATTTGCCCCCTTGACCTTCGACGACTTGAGTGGCATAGGATTACAGTAGGTGTAGTTGGAACGAAGGGCTGCACTGGTCGAATTGAATCGGGAAGGTGTGGACATGGGCAAGCTGGGCAAGCGACTGGTATTTCTACTGTTAAGCCTGTCATTGACGCTCATGGGTGTATCGTTCGCCGTGAATGCGACCGCCACGGACTGGAAGGCCAAGCTGAAGGCTCAGTCTGAGGTGAAAGGCAGGCTTTCGACTCGTCTTGAGATATTGACCAAGGCGATTGAGACGGAAGAAAAGGAACTGGCTCTGGCCGCGAATTTGAAGGCCGACCAGGAAAAATCGTATGGTGCACGCCTGGCGCAGTTGAACGGCCGCTTAGCTGCCACCAAAAAAACGATGGATAAGACACATACAGATTACCAGGCCTCTCAAAATCAGTTCAGTGCTGATTTGAAGGTTCAGGAGAAGATTTCTGCCGATCTGGCGGCCCTGCGAGAGCAGATCGCGGCTGTTGAGAAGCAGAAGTCTGAGTTTGATGAACAGAATCAGCAGTTGCTGGATTTGGTAAGCGAACTGGAACGCGAAGTTGCTGAACTTCAGCGTGCTGGTGGGCTGCTGAAATCGAAGTGATTTTGGGCGATCTGCCGGAAATGGATCCGGCGGTATCGCGTGAGACCAGGGGACCTCAGTAACGTCGGGACGAGTGACCTGCCATGACCCAACTCGGAAAACTATTGGTCGTTGCCATCACGATTCTTGCGATGGTCTTCCTCGGCCTTTCAACGGTCGTCTTCATGACGGCTGATAACTGGAAGGACAAGGCTCTCGCGGAAACGAAGAAGCTCAAGGACAGTCAGGCTGAACTGGCCAAGGCGCAGGAAGCTGCACAGCAGGCGGTGACTGATGGCGAACGCCTGACAATTGAACACAAAAACCAGATTGCCCAGAAGGATCAGGTGATCCGCGACACGGAAAACCGCCTGAAACTGGTTGAAACCGACCTTGTTGAAGTTCGTAAGGAACTTTCAATCGCCCAGGCAACAGCGACATTGAGCTCAACCGAATCAGGCACCCGTGTGGCTGAGACAGAATCGCTGCGTGACAGCCTGAAATCAGCCCAGGATCAGGCCAACACTCTGAAACTTCAGGAAAAAGATCTGAACCAGCGAGTTGTTGACCTGACAAAAGACCTGGACACAGCCCGCAAGGTGAACGGCCGTTTGCGTGAAGAAGTGGCCACCCTGAGCACAACGCTGACCAAAGCCGGTCTTTCGGCCGATGTCAAGAATGTGACGGCTCTGGCCAGCCCACCCGAAGTGGAAGGGCAGATTTCGCGGGTTGACGAAACCGGCCAGCGAATCGAACTCTCGATCGGATCTGATGATGGTCTGGTGAAGGGTCACGAGTTGTTCGTTTATCGCCGCACGCCCCAGGCTCAGTACATCGGCAAAATTCGTATCATCGCCACAGATCCTGAACGCTCTGTAGCGACCGTTGTTGGCAAAACTTACCTTGGCACTAAAGTGACGGAGGGTGACATTGTCTCCACCACGATCAAACCGCGGAGCTAAAGCCGCTCCGGCCAAGGCGGCCAAAGCCGCCAAAAGTCGTCCGGGAGCTGTTTCCCGATCAGCCGGTTCGGCAGGCACTTGGGATGAATATCACACGCTGCTGGCCGTCTCTCTCGGGGCAATCATTGTTGGTGCCGTGATGCTCGTACTGGTGCTGAACAAGTACGGCTTCGACACAACAGCCAAGGGTGGGGCCAGCAACCAATCGCCTGCGATCACCAGCAATCTGGCTTGATTCTAACAGGCACTGTTGATCAGAATATCCTGAATCACAAATCAGAGCGTGGTGGATTTAATCCACCATGCTCTTCGATTTTTTGGGCTCAGTTCTGACCTGACCTCTGCGGAGCATCTCTCCCATGCGGATTGTTCTGGTGGCTTCCGAAGCCATGCCCTGGGCAAAGACCGGTGGCCTGGCCGATGTCGCTGGAGCCTTACCTGAAGCACTTGCCGAGCTTGGGCACGATGTCACGCTGGTCATGCCCAATTACCGCATCGTCAGCCGAATCAGCCCCACGCCTAATGCCACGCCATGGCGTTATCAGGTGCCACTGGGCGGCGGGCATGTAGAAGGTGGCGTGCTGATGGGGCGATCGCCCCACGGCAAAGTTCGGGTGCTTTTTATTGACCAGCCCCAGTTTTTTGACCGCGAGGGCCTTTATTCCGCCCACGGAGCCGACTTTCCTGATAACCCGGCCCGCTTTCTGTTTTTCAGCCGGGCTGCGATTGAAGCCGTCAGGCTGGCGGGAATCAAGCCTGATATCTTTCATGTGAACGACTGGCACACAGGCATTCTGCCCGTCTATCTGCGTGAATTTTATGGCCTTTGCCCGGAAGTCAGCGGCGCGGCCTGTGTCATGACCATCCATAACATGGCCTATCAGGGTCGCTATGGCCAGTGGGTGGTGCCGCTGGCCGAATTGCCACCGCACCTTTTTGACTGGCGCGTGCTTGAATTTTATGGCCAGGCCAATTTTCTGAAGGCAGGGCTGGCTTATTCACAGAAAATCACGACTGTCAGCCCAACCTACGCCCGCGAAATTCAGACACCTGATTATGGCCACGGGCTCGATAGTCTTTTAAGGCATCGGGCGGAGGACCTGTTCGGCATCGTCAACGGGGTTGACACCGACGAATGGGACCCCGCCACCGACCCCCATTTGCCGCAAAATTACGACATTCATTCATTCTCCCGCGGCAAGGCGGCCTGCAAGGCGATTCTGCAGCAACAGCTTGGTCTGCCGGTCGAGCCTGAAACGCCACTGCTCGCCCAGATTGGCCGGCTGGATATGCAGAAGGGCTGGGATTTGCTTTTGCCGGTCGCTCATGATTTCCTCAGGCAGCAGCGTTGCCAGCTTGTAGTGCTGGGCACAGGCGGATGGCATTATCAGGAAGGGCTGATGGCGCTGGAACGACGCTTCCCGAACCAGATTCGGGCGATCATGCAGTTTTCCAACCCCCTGGCTCATCAAAT
>JBJTRR010000782.1:0-3784 GCA_046076185.1 bacterium
TTAGCGAGGGCCAATGGATTTTAAGGGGAAGATTCTCACGCAAAGACGCCAAGCCGCAAAGAAAACAAAGGCGGTCAGGATGACCGCCCTCCGTTGTTTTTTCTCTGTGAACTCTGTGTCCTCTGTAGTTAATAGTATAAATATATTATTATGTAAAACCATGGCCGTTGCTGACGCTTTCGGCTCGTTAAAACATAGGGAAACGGCACGTTGTCTCGTGCTATACGACAGTCGTAAACACATGGAACCGGCACGGTAAGCCGTGACCAGCGGCTGAAAGGCCAGGGTTTAGGCCGGTTGGGCCAGAAGTGCGGGGGGCAGGGGGCAGCCGAGGCTGTCGGCCAGTACGCGGATCAAATCAAATTCACGCCGGGTGATGACGGCATCGGCCTGAATGACAGACGCCAGGGCACGAAGAATGGCCAGCCGGACCTGAGCCGATTCGTCCTGTAGCCGGGCGAGGGCCGAATCAAGCTGGTCGGCCCCGATTTCCGACTTGCCCAGGGCTTGAGTGCCAAGACCGGGGAGCATCTGAACCAGGGTCTGACTACTTTCAGAGACAAGCGAGTTGGCAAGCCTTGTGGCCTCATCGCCAGATTTTTCGCTGGCACTGGCCCAGGCCGCGGCAGATAGCAGAAGTGTTGTGGCACCGGCTGTCGATGACATTGGTCGAACACCGGAGCTGGCTTTTGCACCGCGCGATCGCCGAAGCTGGTTGGTGATCATCCTCCGCACAAGCCATTCGCCCATTTTCACGCGGTTGTCGGCCATGATCAGGCGATGGCCAAGGCCGAGAACTTCTTCGAGCTGGGCTGGCGAAAGCCGCCGGAGGGCAGGGGCCATGACCTTGCAGATATCGACTGGAAAGGCTTTCAGGCCGGCCGGAATCATGGTGGCCACGCGGCTGAATTCGCTGCGATAAGGCTCGGGAAAGCCGGCAGCGTCGGCAGGTGTGGGTTCAAGCAGCCACAAGGCAACGCAGCATGCGTCAAGCGGGTCCTGCAGCATTTCGTGCACGCCATCGGGCAGCATTTCAAGAAATTCGCGGGCATAGCCGAATTGATCAGCCCCGGGCCGACCCGCCGTGGCGAGCGACTCTTCAAACTGGCCTGATGCTGATGCGGCCTTTTTAACACCTGGCATAGCCGGTGCCGCTTCGCTCAGGCCCATCATGGTGCCGGGGATGGCCATGCCGCCTGGAATTTTCGGCATGCCGGGCAGATCAAGCGGGCCCCTGCGTTTTTTGGCAGGTTCGTTTTGAAGGTCGGTTTTCGCTTTGTCAAGCATCAGAGAGGGGTCGGGCCAGAGGCCGTCCCAATGGGGGTCGAGGCGACGGATGCGCGTTTCCAGCGGCGGGTGAGTGGCGAAGGGCGAATTCATCATGACTCGCTTGATGCCATCGCCGAAAAAGAGATGGGCGGCTTCCATTGAGGCGGGCGAATTCAATGTGGCATGGTTCACCCAGCCGCCGATGGCCTTGAGTGCCCCTGCGATGCCGTCGGGGTTGCGGGTGAACTGCACGGCCGAGGCGTCGGCCAGGTATTCACGCTGCCGCGAGAGCGAGGCCTGGATCAGCCGGCCCAGGAAAAAGCCGACATAGCCCAGAATGAACATGGCCAGAGCGAAAAGATAAACGACAACCAGCGGATTGCCTTTTTTGTTGTCGTCGCTTGAGCTTCGTGTGCTGCGATAATTGATATCGCCGAGGATTCGCAGCACTGTGCGGCCGATAATGCCCAGAAAAAGCAGGCCATAAAGCAGGCCCATCATACGAATATTCAGTCGCATGTCGCCATTCAGGATGTGGCTGAATTCGTGGGCAATGACGCCCTGAAGCTGGTCGCGATTGAGGGCAAGCAAAGTGCCCCGGTTCACGCCAATGGCTGCATCTTCAGGCCGGTGGCCGGCGGCAAAGGCATTGATGCCCTCTTCCTGATCAAGCAGATAAACCGGCGGCACGGGCACGCCTGAAGCGATAGCCATCTCTTCGACAATGTTCAGAAGCCGCTTTTCCATGGGGTCTTTGACATCAAGCGGATCAAGCAGCCGCCCGCCCAGCGATTCAGCCACGGCCGAGCCGCCCGAAGCCAGCGACGCCACCCGGCCCATGCTGGCCAGGCCAACGACAAGTGCCGTAGCACCCGAAGTGATGGCCAGAACGCCAGAATATTGCGAGAAATTGTTGATGGAAAGCGGCACGCCCACAGCCTGGCGGCCATCGGGCCCCCGCTCAAGCGAAGAAGCCAGCACCACGGCCACGATGTCAAGGCAGACAACCACCGCAACCAGGGCCAGGCCAAAAAGCACGACCAGCTTTTTGGTGTTGCGCCTGGCCATGTCCTGCTGTTCATAGAACGATGTGGGCCCGGTGGGTGGCATGTGAAATCCTTTTACAGACGGCTTTCGTCTCTTGACCTTAGACAAGCGATGTGAATTAAAAGGCGTGCCCGGGGCAGAAAAAGGCCCCGGGGTTTAATTGGAACGAATCAGAATTTGACTTTGGGGGCTTCGCGAACGGCGTCGCTTTCAACCTGGAAGAGTTCAGCGGGATAGAAGCCGAACATACCGGCGAAGATTACGTTGGGGAAGACTTCACGCTTGGTGTTATAAAATGTGACGGCGTCGTTAAAGGCCTGGCGGGCGAACGACACTTTATTTTCGGTAGAAGTCAGTTCTTCCTGAAGCTGCAGCATGTTGGTGTTGGCCTTGAGGTCGGGATAAGCTTCACTCAGGGCGAAAAGCCGGCCCAGGGCACCGTTAAGCTGGCCTTCGGCTTTGTTCAGGTTGTTCATGGCGTTGGGGTCGCCGGGGTTTGATGAAGCTGCCTGGCCGGCTGAAACGGCCTTGTTGCGGGCTTCAATCACTTCATTCAGGGTGCCTTTTTCGTGGGCCATATAGCCCTTGACGGCTTCGACAAGGTTCGGAATGAGGTCGTATCGGCGCTTAAGCTGCACGTCGATCTGGCTGTAGGCGTTTTTATAGCGATTTCGGGCCGTGACCAGGCCATTGTAAAGCCCGGCGATCAACATGCCGAGAACGGCAAGGAAACCAAGGAAACCGAGGATGATTGTCAGAGCGGGACCCATTTGAATCTGCCTTGTTGCATTGACACGAGTTGGTCGATTGGGAACTTTCGATTGTTCGACAGCCCCCACTGAATAGTTATTCAGCCTAACCGTGGAAATATTGAGTCGCAAGCAAAAAATTTTCAGGTGACAGAGTTAAGCTGTTACAAACGGAACAGTTACCGTAAAGCAGGCCGGCAGAAAAATGGATGAAGGGTGTGACAAAGCCGGAGATTGGCCGGGCGGTGGATATGGCTACAATCCGCGCTACGTGATCGACCAGATTGACACCCTGCAATTCCGCTCACAGACCGAAAAACACGAGCTTTCGCACCTTTACGAAGCCAAAATACGCAACATGGGCAACGCAGGCCGCAATGGGGGTGAATATTACACCCCAAGGCCCCTGATTCGTGCGATTGTCAACGTGGTGGCGCCCAGGATTGGTGAAACCATTTACGACGGCGCCTGCGGCTCAGCCGGCTTTCTTTGTGAAGCGTTTGACTATCTCAACAACAGCAAGAACCGCTCCACCCGCGACCTTGAAACCCTGCAAAAACGCACATTTTACGGGAAAGAGAAGAAAAGTCTCGCCTTTGCCATCGGCATCATGAACATGATTCTGCATGGCATTGAAGCACCAGCCATTGAACACGACAACACGCTGGCGGCTCATTCCAACGATATTTCGCCCGCCCAGCAGTTTGACGTGATCCTGG
>JBJTRR010000783.1:0-2169 GCA_046076185.1 bacterium
CAACTATGTCGTATTAAATCATAAATGAGCCAATCATGCAAACATGATAGCATTGTCGGAATTGTGCTGAAGGATGAAAACGAAGAGGCAACGATGACGATGGCGGAATCATGGAGTATTTTAATTTCAGGGACTTACAAATCAAGGCACCACAGAAGACGGGCCGAAGCCTGAAATGAAACCACTGCTTTTTTTTACGGCCTTTGTGATGCTTTTGTGGGCCCGTCTGGCGGTGCGTTCATTGCGGCTGGCCGTGGCATCGCCAAGGCTGGTTGATGTATCGCTGCAAGTGCCTGCCGATGAAGATCTTCCCCATGTGGTTGCCATTGTGCCGGCCCATAATGAAGCGGGCGGCATTGCGACAATTGTGAGTGGTGTGCTTGCACAGAAATGGCCCTCGGCCAAGCTGAAATTGATTGTGGTGAACGATCAATCGACCGATGGCACTGGCGCAATTCTTGACGAGTTGGCCAGCAGGGCTGAATATGCAGGCCGGTTGCAGGTGATTCATGGCGAAAAAAGGCCGGCGGGCTGGGCAGGCAAGACCTGGGCTGTGCATCAGGGGGTGATGGCGGCTGGCGATGCCGGCTGGCTGTGGATGATAGACTCGGACATGCGTCTGGACAATCGGATTCTGGCCGTGGCGTGGGAAAAAGCCAGCGAAGCAGCGGCGGATATGGTGAGCCTGACGGCAGGCGTTGATGCCACCACGGTGGCCCAGCGATCAACCGCCCTGGCCATGATTCATCTGCTGTGGCAGCTTTATCCGCTGCCTTATGTGAATTCAGGCAGACGGGCCGAGGCTTTGGCCCATGGTGCTTTTATATTAGTCAGGCGTGAGATGTATGAAAAAATTGGCGGAATGCAGTCGCTGAGGCAGGAAATTATTGAGGATATCCGCTTTGCCCAGCGTGTGAAGGCGGCGGGCGGGACTTTGGCAGTGCACGCGGCCCCTAGGCTGACGCGAACCGATTTTTATGGGTCTTTTGGAGATATTTTGAACGGACTTCGCAAAAATGCCTATGCCGGCATGGATTACATGCCTCACAAATTCTGGACTGGCCTTATTTTTGGGATTGTATTTACATGGCTGCCATGGAAAGCGGCTTGTGCCGGGCTGGGTTTGGTAATTGTCAAAGGGCTGGCTGCTGGCCCGCTGGCCCTGTTGGCGACTGGGCTGGCTGGCGTCTTTTTTCAGGCCCAGAGCCTTTTGCCGATCGTGATTTATCTCGATTTGCCGAAATATTACTCGCTGAGCCTGCCGGTGGGCGGATCCATTTACATGTATGCCTGCTGGCTGAGCTATTGGGATTATCAGCGGGGCCGGGTGGTGTGGCGGGGGCGAGATTTTCAGGTGAGCGACCTGCATCAGAAGGCAGAAGGGCAGCCAGATGAGCCGACAAAAGACTGATACTTCAAAAGCGGCTGAAATTCGCCTGATCAAAGCCCAGAAAAGCGGCTGGCAGCAATTCTGGATCAAAAAAATGATTCACTACAAAGTTCGCACCAGCTTTCATGCCTGCCTGGGGCAGGGGCTTGAGAACCTGACAAATGCCTATGCTGAAAACCCAGGCTGTGGCGTGCTGGCCGTGGCCAACCATTCCAACTGGTGGGATTTTATGTTTGGCCTCTGGCTGAACGACTATTTTAAGGTGGATGGTTATGGCATGACCGAGCATGCCAATATGCTGAAATATGGCTTTTTCCGGCGGGTGGGCGTGTTCTCAATGGAAAAATCGCACCCGGCCTCGCTGCGGGCTTCGCTGGATTACACCACCGAATTATTGCAGCGGCCCAAATCTTATGTGTGGATGATGCCGCAGGGGCGGATTTTGTGCAACGACACGCGGCCCCTTGATTTTCAGGAGGGGCTGCGGTTGCTGGTTCGGCGTGCGAAGCGGCTGGTGATGATTCCGGTCGTCACCCGCTATGACTTCTGGCAGGACGAAAAGCCCGAGGCTGCCGTGCGCATTGGCACGCACGAGGTGGTCGAGTGGTCGGGCACAACGGCCGCCGGGCTGATCAGCCACTGGGAATCGCGGGTGACGGCCGAGCTTGATGCCCTGAAAGCCGACCTGCTGACACAGGATATTTCGCGATTTACCGTGCTTCAGCGTGGGCCAAAATCGCTGAACGAACGCATGGAAGGTCTTTCGAAGTATGCAGATT
>JBJTRR010000784.1:0-6777 GCA_046076185.1 bacterium
TATGAGCCCAGAAAGGCGAAGGACGCTTCCATTCTGCTCGTTTCTGATGGACGCGATAACCCACCCGACCCATCAAGTCAGCGACTCGACGAAATTCAATCATTAATCACTCAAAATGCAATTCCCGTCAAATGGCTTCGGCTCAATCTGCCGGAACCGGAAGACGAATCGCCGGAAAGCAGAAAAAAAGCTCAATCGGCAAGTCAAATTCTTGAATCGATAACTCATGATACTCTTGGATTAATAATTAATATTGATCAAGAAAGCAACTGGCCGGAACAGGCCCGGCTGGCTTTCTCAGAAACACTTTCGGATGATAATAATCAGTTGAAATCTGCGACAGTTTTCTTCATCATCATGGCGGCCTTGTTTTTGAGTTTTACCGCCATTCTTGAGGTTCTGATTTTTATTCCAAATTTCAATTCAGGCCAATTCTGGAAAGCCAAATCGGCTATGTGTTATTTCATTTCACTTGTGTTTATTCTCATGCCATTATTAAAATCATGGCAGTATAACAAGCTTCAAAAAATGCAATCGCAACCTGCTTTATCAGCTGAAAAAGCAATTGGAATTGTTCTGGATATAAGCCCAAGCATGGCATCAACCGACACCGCCTATGGCTCGCGGCTTGAAACTGCCAAAATGTTATCCCGGGCCATGATTCGCCAGTCTGCCTTAAGGGATCATGAAATACTCTCAATTCACGCCTTTTCCGGTCGATCGCTTCAGCTCACCCCCTGGTCATCCGATACATCAGCCGCTGATCTGACCGTCCGCGATTTAAACTGGCGGCAAATTCAAACCGATGGCTCAAACTGGCACGAAATGTTGGATCATCTGCAAAAATCATCAGAAAAAATCATTTATCTCAATGGTAAGCTGCAAAATCATCTGGATTACTTTATCTTTACCGATGGCGAGGCCTCTGCCTTCTGTGATGATAATCAGATAATGCAACTGAGCCAGTCTGGTATCAAAATACATATGATCGCTCTTGGAAGTGATGCCGCACCGGGAGCAACATTTCAGTCTGATCTTCTGCCTAATCGCCTCTGGCTCGATCGCCGTTCCGGTCAGCCTGCCCATTCAATAAGAAATGATGAAAATGCAAAAAAACTTGCAGAAATGACCGGTGGAAAGTTTATTCCGGTTGGAATTTCTGCGGTTGATCCATTTCAATTCGCGCAGGATCTGATTGGTATTTCAAATGTTGGAAAAATGAAGCCTCTCTCAGAAATATCAATTTCTCTTGATTATCTCGCATTTGCACTGATTATTGCATTAATTGTTGAATTAAGTCGGTCTGTTTCTCTTTGGAATCCAAATCGATTGATGTTCTTACTCAGTATCATTTCATTTACATCGTGTTCCTCGCCTGAAAACACGCTGACTTTTGAGGATAAGATTATTCTGGCTGGGCAATTTCGTGATGACAGCCAGTTTATTCGGGCAGAGGCTTTGATACGTTCTGCCATTTCCGAAAACAATCATAATATAATGTTGCATTATCATCTTGGTCTGATTCTATTAGACCAAAATCTTCCGCAACAGGCGATTACTGAATTTCAGAAGTGTCAGATGAAATCGAACTTGTCGGATACTTCATCAAATCCCGTCTCATCGCGGGCTATTTATGCAGAAGGCTATTCAAAGGCTCTGCTTGGCCGCTGGAAAGAAGCGATGAATTTGTTGCAGGAGGCGCTGGAAGAGCCGTTTTATCGCTTGCCACAAACCCAGCCTGAGCGAAATGAAATTGAGAAGAATATTGATTATATTCAAATGCGAATTTCAATCCAAAATAAACCTGACACCAAATCTGCGGGCCCCGGTACCGAAAAAACTATTCACGACCCTTATAAATTTGGTCAAATGCCATTAAGGGCTGAGATTCAGGAAAGGGCAGGGATGGTCAGAAACAGGGCTAGAAGTGTGCGAAATATCTTTGATAAAGCGGGCGACCAGATTTCAGGCCCGTTACCGATAATCGGTGAAAAAGGCCTGATAGACTGGTGAGTTTATCGTTGAATGAGTTGTTTTATTTCGCTTTTTCTGCGAGTTTCTGGCGTCGCTGAAGATCTCTCAGGGGTTTAAATCCGATGAGTATGATACCCTGATCTTTAATGAGTTTCTTAATGTCCGGGTCGGTTGTAAAAGTCTGGTATTCTTCAAACCTTGTTTTCCAGCTTCCGGTGACGGCCTTTGACTCATCGGTTGCCAGCGACGCATGAATGTAAAGTTCTGTCACCCCGGACTTAAGATTCTTGATAATCTCCGTCCAGAATGGTTTCACACCCATGGTTTTGGCCTGTGGCAACTCGTCGTAAATGAAATAGTCGGGAAATACAATTCCTTTCGCAGCAAATTTTTCCCGCAGGCCATTCTGGCCAAATCGATGCAGCGTGTCGGCACCGGCCATTCGCACCGGCACGTTGAATTCCTCGGCCAGTTGTAGATACACGTCCAGATAGACTGGGTTAAGCTGCAGGGTGCCCATGTGCGAATCAATGTGGGTTACGTCAACGCCGGCGGCGAGGGCTTTTTTGATCTGGGCCCGTGCTTCAATCAATGCTTCTTTGGGGTTTGACGCTTTGTAAACGGCCTCTTCATCGCCCCAGAGATAGCCCTCGGGGTCAAGCAGCCCGGGCACTTCGCTTTTCGGTGCCACGGGCCCCCAGCGGTAAAATCGCCATTCGCTGGTGTGAGTCAGGTGGATCCCGAAGTCGCTGTTTGGGTGATTTTTGGCATAATCGGCAATTTCCGGGAACCAGGGGCAGGGCACCATGATGGTGGCCGATCGCATCAGGCCATTTTCCATCGAGTCGATGGTGGCCAGATTGGCACTATGACACATGCCACAGTCGTCGCCATTAACGATCAGAAGCCTGTCAGTGGCCTTATAGCCCAGCTTTTCGGCCAGTGTCGGTTCCACAGCTGATAGTTGTAAGGGAGTCATCAGAACGAGATTAGCCAATATCATGAGTTGCAGCCGAACAGACTGGACTCTGAACATACCGAGATATGTTTTAGGCATGTCAAATACCCTCATTACCTACAATTATTGCCCTGAAAACAGATTTTCTTCAGACTCAAATAATCTGCTCACGGATTCCCGGCGATGTATGGAAAGAATGGCCTGCGCAAAGAGTGCAGCCACGCTGATGATGGTCGCGTTGGGCGGCAGGTAGCTCGGTTGATGATAGATGGTATCGGTTACGACTATCTCCTTGATCGGGCTTGAGCCAATCTTTGCTGCAGCATTGGCCGCGAACACGGCATGAGAAACACAGGCATAAACGTCGTTTGCGCCCCGTTCCTTACAGGCTCGGGCCATCTCGACAAGCGTTCCGCCTGAGATCGTAAAGTCATCAACAATAAGGACATTCTTGCCCTCAACCTGACCAATAATGTCTAACACTTCGGCATTTTCCGAGTGATCAACCCGCATTTTATTTCCGATAACAACCGGGCACTGAAGCATCTCGGCATAGCGATAAGCCTGTTTGCCAAAGCCAACGTCAGGCGATGCCACGATCAGGTTGGGGATGTTCCGCCTGCGGAATTCATCAACCAGCACAGGCATGGCATAAAGGTGATCTACCGGCACCTTAAAAAAGCCTTGAATTTGCGGGCTGTGAAGGTCCATGGTCAATACACGATCCGCACCGGCTGCTTCCAGCATGTCTGCTACGACCCGGGCCCTGATGGAAACGCGGGGCTCGTCCTTCTTATCCCCTTTGGCATAAGAGAAATACGGAATCACTGCCGTGACCTGGCTGGCCGATGCCCGCTTCAGGGCGTCGATCCAGAAACAGAGCTCAACCAGATTATCATTGACGGGTTTATCCGTCCCCTGAACGATGAAGACATCCCGCCCGCGAACATTCTCCAGCACCCGCACGAAGATGTTGCCTTCGCTGAAGATTTTCGTCTCGCTCTGGGCTATCTGCACGCCCAGCTTTCGGCAAATGGCCTCGGCCAGCCTGTGACTTCCACTGCCTGCGAAGATCTTCAGCTCGCCGTAAGGATCATGCTCCTTGGGCGAACATATCAATGATTGATCCATGTTCCGTTTCGTAAGCTGGAGACGGCGAATTTGCCTGAACCTGTCATTAAGATAACCAAACTTCCCGATTACTTCACATGCTCCATTGCCGGAAATCGCTTGAGGACTACGCCCAAGTCCAGTCATTTGCTAAGTTTAAGCCTTCTTTTTTCCAGTCGCCAATAGCTTCCCGAAACGCCGTGTAGCCGCACGCATCCCAGCGGTCAGGGGCCCAGCCCAGCCCTTTCATCAGTTGCTCTCGCAACTGGTCAGGCCTGATGCCCGACTCCCTCAGAGACCTGATTCTTATCGACTGATCACGCTTCGCCAGCCTTTTGCCCGAGCCGTCCATCACCAGCCCGAGATGCCAGTATTCCGGCCGTGGCAGCCCCAACGCCTCCTGCAGCAAAATCTGCCTCGGCGTGCTTTCCACAAGGTCGTGCCCACGAACCACCTGATTCACCCGCATCAATCCGTCATCAACCACTGCCGCTAATTGATAACTGTAAACGCTCGCTGATCTTGCGACAATAAAGTCGCCGCCTGCCGTTGCCAGGTCATGCCGCTGGTCGCCCCGCACCATGTCGTGCCAGCTCACCACCTTGCCTGCCGTTCGAAACCGCCAGGCAAAAGCCCTTGATTCCGCTTCAAACCTTAGCCCTGTCTCGGCTCTAAGTCGTGAACAGGGTCCAGGATAAGTTCTTGTAAGCTCGCCAGCATGTGGTGCTGATGCTGCTCTGGCTACGTCAGCCCGTGTGCAGGTGCATGGATAGACAAGATCCTTCTGAATAAGCACTTCCAGATATTTGCGATAAATCATGCCGCGTTCTGACTGAACATAAGGTCCGGCCGGTCCTCCCACGTCGGGCCCTTCGTCCCACGTAAGTCCTAGCCATCGAAGATCTTCAATCGCATCGGCCGCTGCTTCAGCCCTGGCCCGTGTGGCATCCAGATCTTCCGTGCGAAAGATCAGCCGACCACCGGAATGGCGGGCCAGCAGCCAGGCGAAAAGAAACGTGCGGGCATTGCCAATATGCAGGCCTCCCGTGGGTGAAGGGGCGAGTCGGCCAATAACGGGGGAAGAAGACTGGTCATTGGCTGCGTGAAGGGGCATTTGTTGGTCTCGGGCCTGACATTTCCGGTGGTTTGGTCTGGAGAATTCTAACTTCGACTCTATAATGATATTACATGCTTGACTGGAAGTCTTGAACCCGGCTGAGGATTCACCGGGTAGTCGATCAGGCTGTAAAGTGTTAGCTGGAAACGACATGAACGACGACCTGAAGCGCGAGGCGCGGAATCTGATCGATAAGATCGTCAATCTCCGCGACTCTCTTTGACCTTGGTGATAAACTCGAACGCCGCAAGGAACTTGAGGACCGGATGGGTGAATCGACATTCTGGAACGACCAGGATGCCGCCAAAGTCACCATCGATGAAATCAAGACTCTCAACAGTGTTCTGAAACCGTTTGAGAGCCTCAGTTCTCAGGCCGACGACCTGCAGGCCCTGATGGATCTGATCATTGAAGCCGGCGACGACTCGCTTGAGCCCGAACTGGCCACCGCCGTGAAAACCGGCGAAGAATCGTTCGAAGCCTTCGAACTGCAAAGCATGCTCAGTGGCCCGAACGACCACTGCAATGCCTTCGTGACCATTCACCCGGGCGCTGGCGGCACCGAAGCGTGCGACTGGGCCGAAATGCTTCAGCGAATGTATATGATGTGGGCTGAGAACCACCGATACAAGATTGAAATTGTTGACCGCGAGCCGGGCGATGTGGCCGGAATCCAGACCGTGACCCTCGCCATTCGTGGCGAAAATGCCTATGGCTACCTCAAAGGCGAGTCGGGCGTGCATCGCCTGGTGCGAATCAGCCCGTTCGGATCGGCCGACAAGCGTCAGACATCGTTTGCCTCGGTCGACGTTCTGCCCGAAATCGACGACAAAATCGATATTGTGCTGCGAGACGACGAACTCAAGCGAGACGTGTTCCGCTGCGGCGGCCCGGGCGGCCAGCACCAGAACAAGACTGAGTCGGGTGTACGTTATACGCACCTTCCGACAGGTGTCGCGGCCGAAAGCCGCAGCGAACGCTCGCAGCACAAAAACGATGCCCTGGCCCTCCAACTGCTGAAGGCCAAGCTCATTCGTATCGAAGAAATGAAAAGGGAAGCCGACTTCGCCAAAGCTTACGACGAAAAGGGCGAAATTTCGTTCGGCAGCCAGATTCGGAACTATGTGCTTCAGCCATATCAACTTGTGAAAGATCTCCGAACCAGCCAGGAGTCAGGCAACCCACAGGCTGTGCTTGATGGACGGATTGATGAATTCATTAATTCGCTGCTTCGCATGCGTCTTTCAAAGGGTGATGCTGCAATGAGAAAATGATATGCGGATGGCTGTTGCTGCCCCATTTCATTTTCATTTCCAACGCAAAAAGGCACGTCACATGACGTGCCTTTTCACATAATTACACCACCCCCCAGGGCAAAGCCAGCCTTGCTGCCAGCTTCCCCGAGAGGGTTTTATCAAATATTAATGCAATTCGCTTATTGCAATTGCATTTATTCCTTCTGTTTTTCGTCGTCTTCAGGCTTTTTCAGCCGTTTTTTCTTCTCTTCGCGGATTTTTCGGTATCGGGCGGCTTCGCGGTGCTTCAGGTGCTTCAGAAGCGATACACGCTTTTCGCGAATTTCCTTGCGCCCCTCAAGCAAGTCGGCCCAGTCCTCGGC
>JBJTRR010000785.1:0-1203 GCA_046076185.1 bacterium
GCCGCCGAACCCAAGCCCCAATGGCCCGGAATCCTGCTTGGCCTCAGGCGATTTGACTTCTGGAACAACGGCCTTCGGTACTTCATTCGAAGTCCGGCTGAATTGAGCGTCAACCGGCGGCAGACTTGGTGCCGCAGCCACCTGCGAATGAAGTAAGCCGCCTGAATTCATCGATTGAGAAGAACCTGCCTCGGTCGGCTGTAATGGGGGCGGAGTAAGGTTCTCACCTGCCGGAGTTAAGTTTTCAACCGGAGGCGGTAACTCAGCCGCGGCCGGCGGCGGAGGCTCGTCAGCAACAGGCGATGGCGGCGGTGAATCTGTAACTGGTGGCGTGCTGACAGGCACTTGAGCCGCTTCTGTCGACCGCTTCTCGGGCTGTTCTTTCAGGCTGCCAAGCATTATCGGCTGGGCATTTGTGGCCAAATGGCCAGGCGTGGCTTCAGATTGTGGCGAAGGCGAGGCGGCCGGCGATTTTTTCTGGCTGATAAACGTGTCAGGGTCGGCCGTGCCATGGTTTATCACGTCACCAATGGCAGGCAGGCTGGCAAGATCAACTGGGCCAGGGCTAGGCCAGTCAGGGTTTTCCTGCCTGGAGACATGGCGACAGCCACTTAAAACAAGTGACAGTAACAGATTAGCACAGACCATCCCTGGTTTGTTCATTGCGCCCGAACCATCCTTGGGAGAGGCGTTGGGTATGGAATTTCACCCGAATACAAGCCTCTTGTATCAGATTTTCACATTTGGGCAAGATGACTTGTAAATTTCAGCCTGCAGGTGATTTAAGAAAGAGAGCCGGAAATCGGGAAAAATTGCTTTGTGGCCGGTAATCGACTCTGGCGGGCCGTGCCGGGTTCGGTCATAATATCATTCCAAGGATAAGTCAGGCTGCCATTACAGCCTTGCCCGCTCCATCGCAGCCAATCCCACATCTGCCCAAAGCAGCCTTCAAAATCACCGTAGCGAGCCTCTTTACGCCATGCCAGACCGAATTGTCCTCAAGACCGGCGAAGCCCTTGTTGAACGCGAACCATCGTATCTTTGTGCTGAGCCAGAAGTGGTCATTGGTGAGCTGGATGGCCCGGTGGGCCAGGCCCTGGCAAACCTGATTGGCGACCAGGTGAAGGGGCATTCACGCGTTTTCGCGATTCTCAACAGCGATATGCAGGTCAAGCCGGCCACGGTGATGGTTAGCAAAGTCAC
>JBJTRR010000786.1:0-4011 GCA_046076185.1 bacterium
GTTTTGCGAATGCCGTGTACGTGCATCCCGCCCTTATGGGCAAAAGCACTTTGCCCCACGAATGGCTGGCCATTTCGCAGATTCAGGTTCGCCGTTTCGTAAACAAAGCGGGAAAGCTCGGTCAGCCGCTCAATCGAACCCGGCTGCAAAACCTCGTAGCCTTTATATTTAAAGGTGAGATTGGCCAGCACGCTGATCAGATCAACATTGCCGCATCGTTCGCCAATGCCGTTGATCGTGCCCTGAACCTGAGTGGCCCCGGCAGCAATGGCAGCCAGGGCATTGGCCACAGCCAGTTCGCAATCGTTATGCGGGTGAATCCCTATGGCACAACCCACCGCCTGGCGTGCCTCTTCCACGGCCCGGCTTACTTCTTCAGGCATGGTGCCGCCGTTGGTGTCACACAGTACCACCCAGCGGGCCCCGGCTTCGGCAGCGGTGGCAATCGTCTTCAGGGCATATTCGGGGTTAGCCTTCCAGCCGTCGAAAAAATGCTCGGCGTCGTAAACAATCTCGCCCACTTCTGAAGCCAGATAGGCCACTGAATCGCTAATCATCGCCACGTTTTCCGCCAGATCCACGCCCAGCACCTCGGTTGCCTGCATGTCCCAGCTTTTTCCGACAACCGTAATGGCATCGGGCCGTGCCCCCACAAGGGCCTTCATGCCAATATCGTCGCTGGCGGCAATGCCCTTGCGGCGTGTCATGCCGAAAGCACAAATTTTGGCATTCTTGATGCCCAGGTCTCGAACAGCCTTAAAAAACTCAGCATCCTTAGGGTTAGAAAGGGGATAGCCGCCTTCAATGTAATCAATGCCAATCTCGTCCAGCCGCCGGGCAATCGCCAGCTTGTCCATCAACGAAAAATCAACGCCCTCGCCCTGACTCCCATCGCGGAGAGTCGTGTCATAGGCCCAAATCCGCTTCGTCGGCTGCATGGATAAGACTTTCTTCTTCACTGCACACGGCTGGCAAAGGCATTTTCACAACGCCCGCCAGATTCGAATCAACTTGCCATTCCCATAATTCCCCGGCTAGTTGATTTGAAGTATTCTACCACAAGCTTCAAGTGACGTTCAAATCAGATCCTTGCGGCATTGCGATCTACGATCTGCAGGTTGATTTCCGTTCATAAATCATGCTAAATTTAAGGCATGAATTCTGCCGGAAAAAGCCTCAAAAAAGCCGTTTTTCTCGATCGCGATGGCACGCTGATCATCGAACGCAACTACCTTTCAAGCCCTGATCAGGTTGAAATCCTGCCGGGCGTTATCGAAGGCCTGAAACAACTTGCCGATGCCGGTTATCTGCTGGTCATCGTGACAAATCAGTCGGGTGTGGGCCGGGGCTATTTCACGCTTGAGCGAGTGGCTGAAGTGCACGACCGCATGTTCGCCCTGCTAGGCCTCGACCGCTCGTTCTTTACCGGGGTTTATGTTTGCCCGCACGCACCCGACCAGCATTGCACCTGCCGCAAACCATTGCCTGAGTTGGCATTGCGTGCCGCTGACGAGCATGGCATTGACATGGCACAATCGTGGATGATCGGCGACAAACCGGCCGATATCAACCTGGCCCGGGCAGCCGGCACGCGGGCCATTCTGGTTCGCACAGGCTATGGCCTTGAATATGAAAGCCACCCCTGCGTGGCCGAGGCCGCAGCCCTTGTGGCCGACGACATGGGCCATGCCGCCAAGCTGATTCTTGCCCAGCCCCATTCAGACAAAGCCTGATTCACTTGGCGGCATATTTTTCAGCATGAAGCCGTTTCAACCGGGCGACGAAATCCGGGTGATCCCAACTTGCCGAGCCGACGTCAAATGCAATCAGTGTGCCGTCGTCATACATCAAAAACGTGGCAGGAATGGCCTGAGTTACAAAATCACCCGGCAGCTCAAGGGCATAATAGGCCGGGAATTCCAGATTATTTTTCTTTTTGTATGATGCCAGAGTCGGCGGTGAATCGTCGGTGCTGGCACAGATAACCGTTAGCTTATCCTGAAGTTCGGCATCTTTCGCCAGGTTTGCCAGCGAAGGCAGTTCCGCCCGGCAGGGCGGGCACCAGGTGGCCCAGATATTCACCAGAACCAGCTTGCCCTTCGTCGTTGACCAGTCGAAAAGCTTGTCGGAACTGTCTTTGAGCGAAAAGCCGGTCGCCATTTTTCGCGGAAAGCCAACCGGCTCCATCAGCGGGGCACCCAGCGAACCGCCGCCCCCGCCCAGTTGCTTGTTATAAATGCGGACGAACGCCACCCACAGCACCAGCAGAGCAGCGATTGTCAGCCATTTGCGAACATTCATGCCGGCCGCCTTTTTCCAGAAAAATCAGTCGCCGCGAGTCGCTGCAACAGGTGCCAGAAGATTCTCGACCGGGGCGTAATCGTCGGTCAGGATAATGCCGCGGGCACGCACGTCAAGCTCTTTCATGTTCAGCTCGGGGAAAGGCTCAGGCTCAAATTTCGTGCCGTTGTTCACAAATTTCGGGTCATTCGGCCGCTTGCCAAGCTCTTTCAGGTCAATCGGCTGTTTCGAAACAACCACGACAAACGTCTCACGCTCGCCCTGGCCTGGCTCGGTCTCAGTCCCATAAACATAAACGTGCGGGAATGTTTCGCGGGCCGTCTTCACCCACGACGACAGAAAACCGCCCAGCCCCTTGGCCCGTTCCAGCTCGGTTTCAGGGTTTGAACGGCTCTCTTCCGCCTTCTTGCGGGCCACTTTGTCCGACTCATACACATCAATGATGTTAATCATATAAACACCATTGTCTGAAAGCAGGTTGGCCAGCTTGGCATTAAATTCTTTCGTCGTCAGGTGCCAGGGCACCGAGAAGTCGTTAAACGCATCGCCATAAATCAGGTCGTATTTCTTCTGCCCCTGATTTTTCAGCACGAACTGGCGGGCATCGCCAATGGTCGTCTCAATCGTCGTGTCGGCCGGCAGCCCCATTGCCATCTGGTTAGCCTTCAGCACGGCCGGGTCAATTTCGGCCACGTCGCACTTGGTTTTGGGGTACAGATTCTGCATATAACGCGGGAAGGTGTAAGCCCCACCACCCAGAAACAGTGTCGAAAGATCAGACTGCTTGAAGTCGCTCAGGCCCTGCGACTTCGCCTTGGCTTCAGCCACACGCTGCGAAACCAGCGCGTAAATATATTCATAATCATATTCAATGTGCTCAGGATGATTCAGCAGAAAATAGCCGTGAATCAGGTTATCAAGCACAATCGTTCGCTTCAGTGAATCTTCCTCGGGCTCGTTATTCACCTTGATGTAGTAATACTGGCTCTCGTCGATCCACGCCAGGGCCGACTCCTCATCGTTCGGGTCGCCCTTCGGCTCGGTCAGGCCAAGCTCATTGGCTTGCTTCTGGAACCACGCAAAAGGCATAAGTGCAATCAGGCACAGGCCCAGGGGCAGCCCGGCCCATGCCGCCTGCATCACTCCACCCAGAACAGCCGCACACGCGGCCATCAGCCCGGCAATCAGAAGCATCATCACCTTTGTGCCGAAGATATCGATCAGATAAAAACCTGTCAGGAATGTGCCCAGAATCGACCCAACCATGCCCCAGGCATAAACCACGCCGATTGACTGGCCAACTTTGCCTGAAGCCGTTGCCCGGTCAATCGCAATTTTGGCCAGCATCGGGCTCACAGTGCCCAAAGCAATGGATGCCGGCAGGAAATTGATCGCCACCACCTTCAGCACTCGCTTCCACCAGGGGCCAGTCATGACAACCGCTTCTGAGAGCAGAGGCGTGTGGTCGCGAAACCATTCAACACTGTTCACCAAAGCATTGGCCGGGCTTTCCAGAAGCAGGGCATAAATGATCGTCATCGAACAGAGCATGAAGAAAAATGCCGCAAGCCCCTTCTTGGTGGTGAAGTTGGAAAGCCACCCACCCAGAAAATTCCCCACGCTCAGGCCGCCAAGTAGCACGCCAATCACGGTTGTCCAACCATAAATGCTTGAACCCAAATGCCTTGTCACCATTCGGCCGGCCACCAT
>JBJTRR010000787.1:0-8743 GCA_046076185.1 bacterium
ATAACAGTCACCATCGCGGCCACACACACATGGTCGGGCGACCTGGCGTTTATCCTCGTCAATCCATCAGGTGTTTACGCTGAACTCTATTTCGATCCAACCGACCCAGCTGGCACAAATTTCAATGTAACCTTTGACGACAACGCCCTGGCGTCGATCATTCCGGGTGTTGTACCAACAGGAACCGTCCGGCCCCTTGAACCGCTCTCAAGGCTGGTTTCAGGCGACCCGAATGGAACCTGGCTGCTTTATGCCTACGACACTGTGGCCTTTGACTCGGGGTCGCTCACCAACTTCACCATCAATTTCATGGTGGGTGCCGAACCAAAAGCCGTGACAGATGTGGATGGGTCGTACACCTTCTACGACTTGCCTTCAGGCAATACCATCATCAGGGCACAAAACCCGCCAACCGGTGTTTATTTCCTGACACCACCCAATGGCGTTTTCACGACAACACTGGCCCCTGGCCAAATGCTGACTGGCATTAACTTTGTGCCACTGGCACCCAATTCCATATCTGGTCAGGTCGTAGATGCCAACACCAAGCTGGGTATCGGCAAAGTTCGCATATTCAACGACATTGATAATGATGGCACCTTCGACTTCCTGCCAGTCCAGCGCACGTCCAGCAACACCAAAGTTGCGATCAGAGACCTGAAGACAGTATCAAAAACAGTCGTGGTTTCTGGCTCAACTCTGCCAGTTTATGGCGTGGAAGTGAAACTCAACATCCAGCACCGGCATCTCAGCGATCTGGTTGTTACACTGGTATCTCCTTCCGGCGTAAGAACAAAATTGCTTAATCGTGAAGGCGGTTACGGTCAAAACCTGATCAATGCCGTTTTTGAGGACTATGCCGATTCAAGAATCCCTGACGGGTATTTCAACTATTCCGGCCGGTACCTCTCGAACGAATCACTGGGTGCTTACAATCGGGTCAATCCGAATGGTACCTGGACAGTTGAAGTTGCTGACATGGCCATTGGTGACACAGGCTGGTTCAACAATTTCACCCTGAATCTGATTACCACGGCCGAAGCAACCGCAATCACTAATTCACTTGGGTTCTACACGATGACACAGGCAGTGGCCGGCAGTTATCAACTGGTGGCTGCACCTACCGAGCCAGGCTGGACCCAGGTTGACCCATCCTCAGGGCCACGTTCCACCAGCCTGCTTGCAGGCCAGGCTGTGAATGGCCAGAATTTCGTGTTCCAAAGATCACTGCCCGGCGGTCCGGCTTCGCTGGCTACAGGTAGCGCTACTGGGTCTGGTTCTAAAGGACCTCGCGAATTTTATGTTCCTGGTGGCCTCGCAGGTGAAATTGCAGCCATTCAGGCGAAAAGCAGCACCGCTCCGAAGAAAAAGACCCGCTGATTATTGAAGTCTTTCCTATGCAATTGGCCAGAATCTTCTCAGATCCTGGCCAATTTGCTTTTTTATTAAAACCGTTCGCCAATTGTTGCCTTACGACAATCAGCCGCTGACTTTGCGCAGATATGTCAACCGGCCGGGCACCACCCATTCGGCCACAACAATATTTCCCTCGTTATCAAAACAGGCATCGTGCGGATGTACAAACCGGCCAGCCTGCCAGCGTTTCGGGTCTTGCCGCACCTTCATGCCGTCAAGCACTTCTTTAGTCCAGTCGGCGTTATAGCCAAGGTGCGTAATAACCTTGTTTTCCTTATCAAAAAGCGTGATCCGGGCATGAAGGTCGGGCACCATCATAATATCGCCACGGGTTTCAATGTGGGCAGGGAAGCTGACATTGGCCGTGTCCATGCTGAACGGCTTGCCATCAAGCGAAAGATATTGCAGGCGATTATTGGCACGGTCGGCAATCACCAGCATCGGCTCGCGGCCCGGTCGGGCATCAACCCAGATACCATGCGCCGTGCGGAACTTGCCGGCATCCGTTCCTGTGCCACCGAACGTCTTTTTCCAGATGCCGTCCTTATCGTAATGATGGATATAATTTGAGCCATAACCATCAGCCAGATAGAAACTTCCATCGGGTGCAAAAGCAATGTTGGTGGGTGCAAAGCGGGCTTTGGGCTGGTCGTAAACATGCGGCTCGGGCGGGCGATCCTTCAGCCAGACCCGCTCACCCTTGAGATTGGTCTTCTCAATCAGGTTCACTGGCATCATATAGGCCAGATACAAAAATTCCTCGCCATTTTCTTCGCGAATATCAATGCCGTGGCCGCCTGAAGTGAACTGCCAGCCGAACGAGCGGATGAATTTGCCCTTGGGGTCGAAAACGACAATCGTATCCTGGCAATCTTTCGGCGATTTCGGCAGATTTGCGGCGGCCCGGTGCGTGATATACACATTGCCCGCTTTGTCCACGGCGCAGCCATGCGTTTCATACCATTTGATATTGGGCGGGGCCTCGCCCCAGTTGTGGTGGCATTCGTAAGTGTGCTCGCCCGAGCCAACCACCGGCAGCTTGCTACCTGCCTTATCCTGCGCATGAATCGCAAAAGGCCTTGTGGCCAAAGCCGCTGAAGCCACGGCTGTTGAAGCCAGAAACTGACGTCGGCCTGTGGCCTTTCCGGAATCTGTCATTTTTGGTTACCCCTTTTTTGATCTTCAAATGAGTGGTGGTGACAAATCGCACGTTTCCTGTGGATTCATGTCTCTATTCTGACAGGCACGGCTCCTCTGGAAAAGAACTTAACCCCGGGCTGGCATAAAGTTGTAGCGAAAGGATGCGGAAAAAGGGGGAAGGCACGTTCAGATTCCCCGTGCCTGACCTCTGTTTCCGCAGAAGCAGAATGAACCGGCCCCGGGTGGCCCGGTGAATGGCCTTGCCAGAATCAGGGAAAGCATTATTTTGGAGCGACTTCAAATCTATCAGACTTTTAGCTGAGTGGTGCAGGGCGAGTCGATGATCAGCAAACGCAAACGAATCATTTTCACGCTGGTCGTCTTGTTGTTACCGTTATTTCTGGTATTTATCGGCTTTGAACTAACCCTGCGAATCAAGGCAGCAGGGGCGAAATCAACGGAAGCCAGGCGCGTTGTTGACCCCGTTCTGGGCTGGCGACCCACCCCGAATCTTGTGCGAGAGGGCGTCTCGATTGACGCCATGGGGCAGAAATCCACCTTTCGCATGACTCAAAACGAGCATGGCTTTCGGCGCTGGGGCGACCCGGCAACCAACAAGCCTCGCGTTTTGGTCATTGGCGACAGCTACACCCAGTCTGACGATATCGAAGACCAGAAAACCTATTTCGCCAGGCTGGCATCAGGGCTCGCCCAAGCTGAATTTTGGGCCTTTGGCTGCTCGGGTTATGGCACATTTCAGCATTTACTCGTATTGCAGCAGTATCAATCGCTCATCAAGCCTGATGTTCTGGTGCTACAGCTTTCAAGCAACGATGTGGTGAACAACCTTGCCGAGCTTGAAGACTGCATGCCGTTTCTGGCAACACCGGCCGCCAGGCCTTACCTTCAGAATGACGGCACAGTGAAATATCAAATGACCCAGCGGCATCGTGGCATCGCCGCCTATTCACGGGCAATTGCCAGCCTTTCTGACCGGGTCGATTCACTCTTGCTTGAAGAGGAAGAGTGGGTTCCCGGCAAAATGCGAAAACAAACGATTCGCTTTAAATCCCATGATTTTGACCAGATTCTCGACCGAGCAATCGTTAAAACGGCTGATCTTCTGAAACAAATCCAATCGTCTGTTGGCCCCGATACCCAAATCATCGCTTTTTATGACGAAGATGTCGAAATCCTGACAAGTGCCCTGAAACAGGCCTGCCTGCTTGCCGGCGTGAACCTGATTGACGACGCCGGAAAGGCGATCAGCACTGAAGAAGGCAGACGAGGCTGTTTTTTCTATCGCACGCGTGATTTCTGGCACTGGAACGACGAAGGCCACGCCGTTGTGGCAGGTGTGCTGGAACCTTATGTCAGAAAAGCTCTGGAAAACGTGAAAAACGACTCTTCTTCGCCAGCCACTCAACCGGAAAAAATTGCTGTCGAAAATCAAAAGATGAACATCAAGAAATGACCGTGTCTTATCAACTTTAGTGAATTTATTGATTTTGCCTGATCATTAAGATTTAACGATCAGGTTGCGAAAGATAAACAAATCAATAAAACTTTAACTGCATGAAGTTGCCGAATGGGCAAGTTGGTGAAAGTATTGTTATGAGGGGAAACCCTGATCAAGCGCGGGTCGTCATATTTGCGGCATGATCCACCATTTCTGATTGCAAGAGTTTGTCATGCGAAATCGTCGTGAGAGCCGGAAAGTCGTTTTATCATCAATCAGGCGAGCCCGCCATTTCCAGCTTGATCTGCTTGAGCAGCGGGCGGTCCCGGCCGTCAGCCTTTTGACGATTTCCGGCACGACCCTGAACTATCAGGCTGCCGCCGGCGACGTAAATAACCTCAGTGTTTCACTCGATTCCGGCACAAACAGCTATGTTTTTGAAGACACCGGCACTGGTGTGACAATCGATGCTTCATCGATTCCCTCAGCTGTTGTGCTGGCACCCAATAAAGTGGCTGTGCCTGTTGATCCGGTATTGATCAAGGATATCAGCGCCTCTCTGGACGACCTGAACGACACGGCGGCCGTGGCGACTGGCATGGGCAGTGTGGTCGTGACCATCAATGGCGATGCCGGCGATGATAACATCACGGCCAGTGCCAGCAATTCACCCGTGGTGCTAAACGGTGGCGACAGCGACGACACAATCGTCGGCAGCACCGTGAACGACACCATTTCAGGCAATGCCGGCAGCGATGTCATTTCGGGTGCAACAGGCAACGACTCAATTTTCGGCAACGACGGGGCCGACTTCCTTTACGGCAACGATGGCAACGACACCATTGATGGTGGCGATGGCAACGACTGGCTTGACAGTGGCAACGGCGACGATTCCATTCAGGGCGCCGACGGTAACGACACCGTGCTGGGCAGCCTTGGTAACGACTCTCTGTTTGGCGATCTCGGCAATGACCTGATTGTCGCCGATGGCCGCAGCGAAACCCCGAACACCCGATTCCCTGGCTCAATTTTTGTTCCGCCTGACGCGGGCGGTAACGATCTGGTACACGGCGGCGACGGAAACGACAGCCTCAACGGTAATGTCGGCAACGACACCCTCTTCGGGGAAGACGGCGACGACCTGACCAACGGCGGCGACGGAAACGATTCGGCCGATGGCGGTAATGGCAACGACTCGCTCTTTGGCAACGACGGCAACGACACCCTTCTGGGCAGCGATGGCACAGACTCACTCTCAGGCGATGGCGGCGACGACAGCCTGATCGGCGGCGACGGCAACGACACCCTTCTTGGCGGCGATGGCACAGACCTGCTTTTTGGTGAAGCTGGCGATGACAGCATCTCCGGCGGAGCCGGCAATGATCAGGCCGATGGCGGCGACGATCAGGACAAAATCCAGGGCGACGACGGCAACGACACTCTTGTCGGCGGCAACGGCGACGACTCCATCAGCGGCAACGCAGGCGATGACAGCATCACCGGTGGCGATGGTAACGATACCTTATCTGGCGGCGATGGAAACGACTCCATCAACGGTGGGGCCGGGTTTGACTTCATCACGGGTGATGCCGGTAACGACCTGCTTGACGGTGCGGCCGATGCCGACGTGATTTATGGCCTGGCCGGCGACGACAACATCATTGGTGGCGACGACAACGACTCACTCTCAGGCGGCGATGGCAACGACTCGATCAACGGCGGGGCCGGGTTCGACCTGATTCTGGGCGGCAGCGGCAATAACACGATCATCGCCGGCGATGACGACGACAGAATCTTTGCCGCACGCAATGCCCAGACAGAAGGCTCGCCGAATATGCTGGTCGGTGATTTTGCGCCCAATCAGGGACTGAACACCGTATCTGGTGGGGCCGGAGACGACAGCATCGAAGGTGGCTCGAAGGCCGATTTGATCAATGGCGATGCCGGCGACGACAACATTCAGGCACTTGACGGCAACGACACCGTTCTGGGCGGCGTTGGTAACGACTCCATCGACAGTGGTCGTGGCAACGACCTCGTCTGGGGCGAAGCCGGCGATGACTTCATCACCGATGGCTATGGCATCAACACGCTCTCCGGCGGTGCCGGAAACGACACCATTTATGGTGGATCCGATGCCGACCTGATTTTCGGCGACGATGGCAACGACTCGATCATCAGCGGCTTCGGGCCCGACCTGATTTATGGCGGTGCCGGAAACGACTACCTGCTGGGCGGCCTGCCGCAAAGTGCCAATACCAAGCACGAGCCTCGTAACCCGCTGGTGCCCAACGACGGCAACGACACTATCTCGGGCGGCGACGGCCTTGACACCGTTGATGGCGGCAACGGCGATAACCTGCTCGACGCTGGCGACGACGGAATCCGCGAGACCATTCTCGGTGGAACCGGTGCCGACTGGTATTACACTCATCGCCACAGCGTGAAGTCACGCGGCGGCAAGTGGGATCTCGGTGCAGTTGATGGTGGTAAGTACCGCGTACTGAATTCCGGCCAGCTTATTGAGCCTCCCGTCACACAGCCCACCTTTAAGGCAGACGTTGTTTATGGCGTGCCGCTGAGCTCATACACCGGCCAGATTTTTGTGAATGGCATGGCTAAAGAATATCCGCCACTCAGCAAGATTCCAGGCCATGCGCAGGGCTGGGCACCACCCTTCAATACACCCGTCGTAACTTCGGCTTCCCTGCTTAAAGCCAGGAAAGCAAAATTGCAATAATATCGACGCTTGACAAATACACGGGCGAAGCCAAGTGGCTTCGCCTTTTTTTGTTGGTTTGGTCGCAATTTTTTCAGCCAGTGGTTGCCGCTCGACGCCCTGCGCCACCGTGGCCCAGCAAGTCATCAACTGCTTTACCAATATCGGCCTGGCGCATCAGCGATTCACCAACCAGAATGGCAGAAACACCAGCTTTTTCAAGTTTGACTACGTCATCGTGTGTCTTAATGCCGCTTTCGCTGACCAGCGGAACATCGGCCGGAATGCGGTCACGCATCCGAAAGGTATGATCCAGCCGCGTCTCCATCCGGTGCAGGTCGCGGTTATTCACGCCCACCAGATCAGCCCCAGAGGCCAGCACCCTCGGCAGATTGGCTTCGTCGTGAAACTCAACCAGCACCGTCATGCCCCACTCGTGGGCCTTTTCCGTTAAATCGCGAAGTTCTTCATCTGTCAGAATTTCGGCAATCAGCAAAATCGCATCTGCACCTGCCAGCCGGGCTTCGACCACCTGATATTCGCTGATCACAAAGTCTTTGCGAAGGCAGGGCAGGGCCGTTCCAGCCTTGACCCGGGCCAGATACGTGAGATGCCCCTGAAAGTAGTTTTCATCGGTCAACACCGAGAGACAATCGGCACCATGATCTTCGTAGATCCGCGCAATATCCACCGGATTAAAATCGGCCCTGATCAGACCGGCAGAAGGGCTTGCCTTCTTCACCTCGGCAATCAGGCGGATCGGTCCGCCCTGCGTGATGGCGTCGCGAAAGTCGCGGATCGGAAAAGCCTGCGACGTCTCTCTGGCCTGAGCCACCAGTTCTTCCAGCGGCATTCGCCGGCTGGCCTGGGCCACTTCCTGCTTCTTCGTCACCACAATCTTGTCGAGAATCGATGCGTCACTTGATGCCATGGCTCAGAAATACCCGTTATTTTCTCTGATTCAGTTCTTCTCAATATTATCAAATCAACCAGAACCGCGCCACAACCGCCCCGCTATAAAAAACAAAGCGGGAGGGGGGCATTGCCTCCTCCCGCCCTAGTTCTTTGCTCAAACCAGGCTCATCAATGAGCAGGTTTCTGGCCATACACAGCCGAAGCAGGCAGGCTTGAAACCGGGCCGGCGGCCTGAGGGCCAATCGGCGTTGAGGCATGCATTGCCCGTTGTCTGGCGTTCATGTGAAACACCGCATAGGGGTCCTGCGCGGCCGACCGCTTCGGCTGAAGGGCACCCAGCAACCCACGGCGGGGTGGCTTCATGCCCATGCCAGGTGTCTGGCCCGGAGGGGTCATACCCGGTGGCATCATCCCTTGGGGCATCATTCCCGGTGGCATCATGCCCGGTGGCATCGCACCTGCCTGTGCGCCATGTGCCATCACATCCCGTGAGACACCAGCCGGCAGCGGCGGGTTAGATCGATTGAAATTTGTCTGAACCACGCCAATGGGGCTCGGTTCGGCTGTTACCGAAGCGGGTGTGCCCAGGCCATGGCCGTGGTCCTGCTTGCCGCCGTCGAACGAAGCCTTGCCCGGCTCCTCGCCACGCGGATAAATCGGCGTCACGCTGACAACAGTGCCTTCCGGAGTGCTGTCGCCAACATTCATCGCCGTCTGGCTCACAGCGTCATGCTTCGCACCGGCTGGCTGGCCCGTCTGTGCCGCTTTGGATGACCCCTTCCCAAAAAGGCCTCCACCTGCATGCACCTGGCTCGCCGAACCTGCGGCAAAACCCATCGCCAATGCGGCAATGAACCATTTTCCTGATTGTTTTTTCACCTGAATGTCTCCTTCCCCAAATGCGACGTTGGTTACGGCCAGTCGAACCTCTCACGACCCGCCGAACTCACCACCGGGTTGCTTCCCTTCAACCCAACGGCCAGTCACTGGCAGTCAAGAGCGTCCTGATCATCACTGTCATTCCATATCGGATGAAATAACCAAAAACTTCCGTGGAATTCCTATAATCGTTACAATCAGACACCATCCGACAT
>JBJTRR010000788.1:0-2672 GCA_046076185.1 bacterium
CAGCAACTTCATCCCGTTTCTTTTTGGAACGGACGATCAGGTCAACCCGTTCAGATTTCGACAAATGACGAACAATTTCGGCAAAAACCCAGGGGATCGGTCCGAATTTGCCGGGCCAGTCCTCTTTCTGATGAGGCCAGGCAACCCAGGTTGATTCATGCGGTTCCCACTCGGCCGGCAGGCGATAGCCAAGCTGGGCCGGGGTGGTTTCATCAATCCGGTTTTCGGCCTGCGGTTGCTCAATATTTCTTCGTGGACGTCCCATCACATGATTCTCACAATATTTTAAGACAATCGGAAAAGCTCATGAGCCATATCGCTGGGTAATTGATCCGTAAAGATCAATCCGTCGATCTCGCAGAAAAGGCCAGTTCCGCCGGGTCTCTTCAATCAGGCCAAGGTCGCAGTCAACCACCATCACCGCTTCATCGGTGTGCGAGGCCTGCGCCAGAATACGCCCAAACGGGTCGGCCACGAACGAGCCACCCCAGAATTCGATGCCGCTTGCCTTGTCGCCTTCGTGCCCCACCCGGTTCACGCTGACCACAAAAATTCCGTTGGCAATCGCATGGGCCCGCTGAATGGTTTGCCAGGCACTATACTGTGCCTCACCAAATTCCGCCTTTTCGGCCGGGTGCCAGCCAATGGCTGTAGGATACACCAAAATTTCCGCACCTGTCAGGGCTGTCGCCCTTGCTGCTTCGGGGTACCACTGATCCCAGCAAACCAGCACGCCCACTTGTGCTTTGGGTGTGGGTGTGCTCAAAAATCCGGTGTCGCCCGGCGTGAAGTAATATTTTTCGTAAAACAGAGGGTCGTGCGGAATGTGGCTTTTGCGATAAAGGCCGGCCATCTGGCTATCAGGCAGAAGCAGCACGGATGTATTGTGATAAAGCCCCGGCGCACGCTTCTCAAAAAGGCTCGCCTCAATGGTGATTTTCAGCTCTGCAGCCAGCTTGGCCAGCAGTTCGGTCGTTGGGCCGGGGATCGGTTCTGCCAGGTCAAAAAGGTTGATGTCGTGCTTCTGGCAAAAATATTCCGAGCGGAACAGCTCGGGAAGGCACACAACCTCGGCCACGCTCGCCGCCGCCTGGCGAATCAGTTCAATCGCATGATCAGTGTTGGCTTGCGGTTGCCCTTCAACGCATCGCATCTGAATCAGACCAACTTTTACGACTTTCGACTTCGACACCCGCTGGCACTCCCCAAGATATCACCCAATTCTCCGGACGCTCGTATTGGCTCAAGCCAATAGGCTTGAAAAATTATATAATAACGTTTCATGTCGCAAATTGCATGCGAAAACAGCGTAAAATGAATCAACCGGGATGATTATCCGGATCACCCCGCTAGTTCTTGCTTTTAATTTGCAATGATTTTGTTTCTGTTAGACCGCCTTGTGCCGTCAGTTCATTTCTGGCTCAAGCGGGCCGGCCAGTTCGGTGGTAAAGAAAAGCCGACCTGGCTGGGTGGGCATGAAGGTGGACGGAATCCACATATCGGGACCATATCGCAGGGTCATCCACAGACTCATGCCCTGCCACTGCATGCCCCGGCCGAATTGGCCTTCGGCCCCGCCGATGATTTTGTCAGCACCCAGAAACAGACCTGGTCCGATGGTGTTGGCGAAGGCAGGCACCAGCGTGGTGCGGCTTTTAAAGCTGGTCAGGGCGTTTTGTTCGATCGTCAGCGGATGCAGGCGCGCCCCCAGGCGGTGTGTCTGGGCCTTCCAGGCTTCAACACTTTCAAATTCCGCTGCGAAGTGCGGCTCCCAGAAGGCAATATGGCACACCCGCCCAATGCCGAAAATCACGACCAACTTGGCCCCTGCGGCACGCAGTTCGCCAATTCTCTGGCCATAGGTCGGCAAATTAGCTTTAGTGGCAAAGTGGCGGTTGGCTTCGGTAACGGTCAACTTGCCTAGCGGGCCATAAAAGGCCTGCTGCATGGCATTTTGAAAGGCGCCGGGGTTTGAGGCGGGCAGGGTGTTGCCCTGGGTGTCAGACCATTCGTCCATGTTAAAGCCGTGAACATGATCACACGAAACGCCCCATTCCTTCAGGATATAGACTGTCCAGCGATACATGCCCATGGGGCCCACAGGCAGAATCATCGCCAGCTTTTCGCCGGCATCGCGGGCCTGCTTGATTGTCAGGGCAATTTCATGCCCCATTTTGACATCAAAATCCTCGACAGTGGCACAGGCTTCGAGCGAAAAATTCGGATGCCACCAACTCTGTCGATCGTTCACTGAAGCTGGCGGGTGGGCACAGCAGGCATCGATTTTGGCGAGATCCCAACCGGCCGGAAAAAATCCCTGCATCAGGGAACCGTCAATGGTGGTCAGCAAGTTCATGGTTGAAAATCTCTCCCGGCGGCAGGGCTGGTTGGGTTTTCTGTTTCATCATTCCGCCATAATCTAGCCTTTGAGGCAGCGAATGTCCAATAAAAATTGATCGCCCCTGATTGATCGTTAATGAAATCAGGAAACAGGTTTCCAAAGAATCTGTTTTATTGAAATGAAATTTTGCAGGGAATTCTCTGTCAGTATCAAATGACATTGTCATCATATCATGTAATTTCAAAATTTCGTGTGCTGTTTCATATTAACTGCACTTTGCCAAATATCTCATAAATCATGCGGCTCGAAGTTGCAGCAATTCAATGAACGG
>JBJTRR010000789.1:0-12032 GCA_046076185.1 bacterium
AAATACTACCAGACGCGGTGTAAAGTTGCGTTGGCGATGCTAATGACGAGTGTCAATCAGAACCCCCAAGTTTGCGATGACACCCCCAGATGTTGCGGATGCCCCCTTTATGGAAGAACTGGTTTCCTCGGTCAGAACGACAATTCCGCGGAGATCAAGCGTTCCCATGGCGTTGTGCGTGGCATCTATCATGTGCAAAGCCATGTGCGTCAAATTCAGACGCCACCACCTCGTCCAGGCCAAGGTCGGCATTCACCCGATACCCCGGCTTCTCGGTATAAGTGTCAAAGCCAGGTTCAAAGTCATGCACAACCGATAAAAATGGTCGCCTGGTTGTCGCTGCGATTGCCACCGACCAGCCTTCTTCCTCAAGCCGGTATTTGGCGTAATAAATTTCCTGCGACTCGCCCGCATCACCCGTCAAAATCAGGATTTTCATCGTCTTTTCTCACACACCGGGGCGTTTCAATCCCGAATTTCTATCCTGAGAATAGACGTTGCAGGGCCATTAATCAAGCAATTATTTTGTTGAATATTTCCAGCGAGTATAAGTGCCATTCAGCATATGGGCTTATGTCTGGCCGCGGTTATTGCTTCCGGGGCATCGTTCCCGTCGTTCTCAGCTCAAACGCCTTGGCATTGATCAAAAATTCATAAAACGCCAGCAGCCCGCAGAAATAAAGGCCCGGCAAGCCATCAAGAAACCCCAGCCGCATAAAATAGGCATAAACAAATCGAATCAGCGGCCGCAGCGGTAATCGCAGGTAAATCTTTCGCATTAATCGTTTTATGTATTTACCAGGCCCCAGCTCTTCCGGAATCGCGTCGTTCTTGAAGTGGTCTCGCTGAACGGCTTCCCAAGTGGCATAGCGGTCGTGCTTCTCAAGCCACACGCTCAGGTTCGGGTAAGCATAATGATCAAGCTCGTTTTTCAGGCGTTTCGCCTCGCCCTGCAGAATCACATGCTCATGGGCCTCGTTGTCGCCAGTGCGAACACCCGCTGGCACTGGCATTTTCTCAAATCGGCCGAGCCGATGCCTGAAAAGCCGCAGGTTCCAGCATTCGTTATAACCACAATGCTCAATCCGCCGGCCCAGAAAGAAATATTTCATGTTCAGGTAAAAGCCGTCGGCTTCATTGGCCGCAACCCGTTCGCAAATTTCGGTAGCAAGCTCGGGTGGCGCAACCTCATCGGCGTCAACAATCAGCACCCATTCATTGCGAATCGGCAGGTTTTCCAGTGCCCAGTTTTTCTTTTTCGGATAAACCCCGTTGAAATGAAACTGCACTATCTTCGCCCCGAATGATTCGGCCACGGCGGCTGTGTCGTCGGTTGACTGGCTGTCAATCACCCAGATTTCATCGGCCCATGCCAGGGCAGGCAGCGATCGACGCAGGTTTTCCGCCTCATTCTTGACAGGAATGATCACACTGATCGAGAATTTGTATTTTGTCAAATCCAGTGGCATGGGGTTAATTGTTTTATGGTGTCACTCGACAAAATCTGGCCTGGGGCCGCCTTTTTCAATCCACCGGTAAACCTGCATCAGCCGCTGGGCCTGGCTTGCCCAGGTGTATTGCTCTTCCACAAGTTCCCGGCCACATTCGGCAATCTGCCTGCGATCCTCTTCGGAAAACTCGTTTTTCATCACATGCAGAGCCTCGCCAATGCTTTTTACATCAGGCTCGCACACCATGCCTGCCGCTGCCTGTGCCAATTCCGGAAAATGGCACGCCGTGGTAATAATCGCGGGCACACGTGCGGCCAGAGCCTCAAGCACCGCCATGCTGAAGCCCTCACTCCGGCTTGGCAAGATGAAGGTGTCAGCCGCAGCCCAAATCATTCGTGCTTTTTCACCTGAAACGTGTCCAGTGACAGTCAGGTTCTTTGAAAGCCCCAGCTCGTTCATCTGGTTCACAAAATCCTGGCCGGCACCATCTTCAGTGCCTGCCAGCAGCAAATGCCAGTCGTCTCTGGGCCCCCACACCTGTGCCAGGGCTTCGGCCAGCATATCAAGCCCTTTTTTTACATGCAGCCGGCTCAGAAACAGCAGTGTAAACTTGCCCCTGATCTGCGGATAAACGGCCTCCACTTCGGCACGTTCCGGCAAGTTATCAAGCGGTACCAGGTTCACGCCATTGGGTATCCACGCCACCGGCGTTTCCGGTGCAATCTGTTTCAGGAACTGCACTTCAGGCCTGGTCAGCGCATGCAGGCAGGCGGCCTTTCTCAGGGCCGGCTTTTCAACCAGCGCCATATAGATTTTTTTCTTAAGGGCTTTTTGCCGCAGGGCCCACGGCTCTGCCATTCCGTGTGCTGCGACCACATAAGGCACACCGGCTTGAGCGGCCGCACGCCCACCGATACGTGTCTGTTTTTGCCATAAACCGTGGATGTGAACCGCCCCAGCCCTTCTCACCGCTTCGCGAAAGTCAGTCTCGGGCCCAAAAATCGGCAGGCCTTCCGGCAAATCCAGCAAATCAAGCCTTGATGCCGTGGTTGTCACAATCGATGTCGGCATCTGGCCCATGCCGGCCAGTGCCCCGGCCATTCCCAGAATCGATGGCACCATGCCGCCATCGCGAATCGGGTCAAGACCGTTACACAAATGGACAAGTCCACCATCCACCGGTTGAATCGGGCTTCGCCCCGTCTTGCTCAGGTTCTCTGAAGCGTTTTTCAGCTCAAGCATCAAAATGGCTCCCGCCGGTAACGACAATTCGCTTTGACCCAATTCATCCGACAATGGCTTTGAGATTTTTTGTTTGGTTCCCGGCATGCTCAATAGCAGCCAAAAGCCCTATGGCGAACCGGTCAGGGCCCCACTGGCCTGCAATTCGCCTGGCAGTCTCGCCCATGGCCTGGCGGGCTGAATCGGGCAGTTTTGTCATGCGGCTCATGACATCAGTCAGTTCATCAATGTTTTCAGGGTCAAATCGCCATCCGGCCGGAAAGCCTCGTTCAGGCAGAAACGTGCCGGTGGCCCCACACCGATCCGACAATAACAGCGGTGTGCCGCACAAGGCCGCCTCATTCACCACCAGACCCCAGGGCTCGCTTGTGCTTGGCAATACAAAGGCCCCACAGCCGGCATAAAGCGGCACAAGTTGTTCCAGCGGCAAAAAGCCCGGCCAGCTTATCAAATCGGCCACCCCGGCCACACTGGCATGTTGTTCAAGCTCTGCCTTCAGCGGCCCGTCGCCTGCCAGCACCAGCCGCCAGGGTTGCTCGTTACCAATGTTTTTTACATATTCATCATATGCTGATATCAGCCGATATAAATTCTTCTCGGGCGCAAATCGGCAGACACTCAGAAAATAAGGTGTATCGCCTTCTTTTCCAACCGTTTCGCATTTCTGCAAAATCTGGCTGATCTGCCCATTACCAACGGCGTTATAGCCAAGCTCAATGCAATCACGATCAAGGCCCAGCTCGGCCAGATAATCGCGGTGTGTCTCGCCACCGACCAGCGCCGATTGAAATTGCCTGACTCGTCGCGATTTGATCGCCTCCTTCCACCAGACTCGCGGCAAATCTTTTTTCTGCGATTCCGAAAGCAAAATCCGCAGGGCACCATTGGCCCTGGCCCATGAAAGCATTGCCATAGACTCGGGCCTGGCATAGCCCACTGCGGCTAAGGCCGTCGGCTGATCCATGTCCAGCCGTGAAAGCATGGCACGCCGGCATTCCCTGGCCGAAATCGATTCCAGCGACCTGCCCTGAAAAAGCCTTATATGGGTCAGGCCTGCCCCGCCCAGGCTGCCTGCCTGCCAGGGGTATTTCTCTTCCAGTCCAGCCATTTCATAGGCCAGCAGGTGGCCGCCGGCATTTGCCATGGCCTGGCCAAGGGCTTCAAGTCGTGCGACATGATAAGGCCCAAAATTCGTGAAGCAAATTGCCAGTGTCTGTTTCGCCATGTGAAGTTACCTGAAAATCCATTCCTGAGTAATGATTCACGCCATTGGTGCTGCCGTTTGTCTCAGTTGCCTCTTGTTTTTCTGCAGCAGAATCATCCATCTTGCAAACCGGCTTTCGTTCTGGCTTTCTGCCAGACGGTTGACAACCCACAGAAAAATCATCGGCGGCATGATCGAAAAGCCGTAAATGTAGTAAAACCAGACAAAAGGGTCGTCGTTCACCGTCATCAGCCAGGCGTTGTAATAAGTCAGCGGCCACCAGGCCTGTGCCCACGGTGTCCACTGATATCGCCTGTAATATTCATAAGACGTGCGTAAGAGAACGGCCAGTATGCTCAGCACAACTGCCGTGCCCACAGCCCCACCATTAAGCTGCGTGGCACCAAGAATGCCAATCGCTGGGCCGGTGAAAGTCTCGTCTCGCTTGAATTCGCTGCCGGCTATCCACGCCGCCACCCACTTGTCCCGGCCAGGCAGTGGCTTGTCAGGCCAGAACATGCGGGGAATGAATGTGGTAAAAAGCCGCAGATAATTCGCGCCATAATCATATTCGGAAAAGTCGGGCACGGTTGAGAACATGAGGAGAAAACCGCCATATTCTTCAGTCTCACGGCTCCGAAATTCCTTCAGGTGGGCTTTTTCCAGGTCACGTTCGGCCATATTCAAATTGACCAGCATTTCGGAAAGGTCATAATCTGCCACAAACTGCACAAAACCCGTCAGGTTGCGGTCGTAAAGCCGCTGGTTTCGCCAGCCTAAAGATATCGTTACCACCAGGCTGCCAACTACGGCCAGCAGGGCCAGATAAACCATTGGTGGCCGCTTGAATCTTGGCCCGTAATAGGCGCAGGCCATGGCCAGAACCGCAATGAGCGATGGCGACCGCTTGCCCTGAAACATCCAGATCAGCATGTAGCTCAGGCAGATGCCGATCCCCATCCAGAAAAGCACGGGCGCAGGCCTGTTTTTCTGCGACCCGCTGACCATCAGAATGATGCCCGAGCCAAGCATCATGAAATAAAACTGCCGCAGAAGCATATTTCCCTGCGAAATCTGCTCGTCTGTGCCCTGCACAATCATCACCACCGAGCAGAAAAAGCCCCAGGCCAGCATCACAGGCACCACACCGCTTAACACAGGCAGCGACCAGTGAACCGGCGACCGCGGCAACTGCCCTGCCACCCATCGCCCCGGACCAAAGTAATAGACCGCCAGAAACACCAGCAGGGCCCACAATGATCGCCACCCGGCCGCTTCCACCAACTGTTCGCCATGTGTCGAAACAGCCCACTCATGATAAGACAGGGCCTGCACCACATAAACCTGGAAAAACCCGATTAAAAACAGCCAAACGGGCGCAAACGGGTCAAAACGCTTTCGAAAAACCAGCACCGAGCCCAGAATCAGGCTTCCAATCAGTCCGGCCAGCAGGTAAACGGGCGTCAGCTCGTTCATGCCGGGCCTTCCTTTTTGCCCAGATTCAGGCGAAATGGCATGTAAAGTGCCTCGCCAATGGCCTCGATTGTTCGCCTGCGATATTCGTCCCACGTAAAATCAAGGGCCCGCAGCCGGGCCGATTCGCCCATGTCTCGCCGCAGTTCCTGGTCTTCACCCAGCGATTTCATGGCCCTGGCCAGCTTTCGCGGATCAGCCGCAGGCACCAGCAGCCCTTCTTCGCCATCGTTCACCACCGAACCCGCCTGAGGCGTTGTGATGACCGCCAGGCCTGAGGCCAGAGCCTCATAGCAAACCACCGCCGACCCTTCAAACAGGCTGGGAAAGACAAATACGTCGTGGTCGGCCATAACTTTCGGCATATCGCCATAACTGATCCGCCCAAGCAGCTTGAGCGATGTGTCGTCGGCCGGAATCAGCCGCCGTGCCGATTCAGGGGCCTCGCCAGCCAGAGAAAGTGTCCAGCCCGGCCGCTTCACCATGTTCCAGGCGGCAAGCAAATCACTCAGGCCTTTTCGCTGCGTAATTCCGCCGCCAAAAAGGAATCGGCAGATTTTCGGATGAACCTTGCCATCACCAGACCGCGGCTGAAACCGGGCCGGATCTGCCGCGTAGGGAATCACCCGAAGCCGGCTGGGCGGCACGCCTGAACGGTCTCGCACCAGCGAAGCGATGTGTTTAGAAGGAACCAGAACCAGATCGGCCTGGGCCAGATCGCGCCGCCGCCGATCATGCAGCCACCCCAATTCGGCCATATCCAGCGAACCATCGCCAAGATAGGCCGGGAAGAGGTCGGGCACCCGCTGCTTCTCTCGTTCCAATATTTCGATTTCTTCATCCATGTGGCCGGTGACCATGCTTAAAATCACATAAAGCCCCGCCTTCCGGGCTTCGGCCATCGCAAGTTCCGAGCCAACATCGCTGAAAAAAACAACGGCCCTGGCCCCCTGCCTGGCCAGCTTTGGCATGATTCCGGCGAGTTGGCGGTCAAATTGCCGGGTGCGAAGCCGAACGAGTTTCGCCCGCAGCGATGGGCCAATCGTTGCAAGGCGATTTTCCAGGCGAATGGCCAGATCATAGCCAATACGACGATGAACCAGCCCGTCATCAATTCCGTCAATGCTTCGCCGCTTAAGCTGCCCGTGCAACGACTTGCCGCGGTTGCCCAGCTTCGGCAAAAGGCTGTCAATCAGGCCCGACTTGTGATAATAGGATGTCGCAAAATTGAGCAGAAGTTCATGCCGGGCAAGCCCATGCACTAATTCATAAGCCGGCGGCCGGGCATCGGGGCAGGCCACTACGACCGACCTGGCAAGCCGCTGGAGAGTCGCCGAATCAATGTTAATATCAGGCTTCATGCCGCTCATGTCGTACGATTTCATCCTTGTTGCTACATGATTTAATAACAGTTTTCTGCCGGTCATTCAATGCCAGATTGTCAAATTGGCGACTTTACCAGTCTCGCCCGTCATGAAATTCGCCAATGGAATCTCACGACAGCCGTAATTTTGCAAATGGATTCACTTGATGGGCTGGCGGATTTGCAGTTCCAGCCGGTCAAGGCTTTCATTCAGCGTTAGTAATCGTGTGGGGTCGGCCTGCATTTCGCCGAACCTGATCTGGTAAAACAGGTTCACAACCATCTCGGGAATGCCCTCAAGCCCGGCTTCCATAAAGCGGTCGCGCAGCACCAGCCCGACCCTCTGCGAAAATTCCAGAGGCGTTTCATTCGACGACCTTGCCAGTGTCAGCTCAGCCAGCAGCCGTTCCAGCCTGCGGTAAATCTCGACCTGCGATTCACCATGTTCGCCCAACCGTTTCCGGTAATATTTTGCGATAAACCGGCGGAACAGAAATCGTATCAGCTGCAGCATGACAATCGCGGCAATGGTGATCGCCAGCCCGCCCACAAAGCCTGAAACGCTGAAAATGCGATACAGGGACGACAGCCCCCTGGCACCCGTCCAAAGGTCGCGAATCGCCTGAATGATGATCAGAAAGCCGTTGCGGGCCTCCTGATAAAGCGCAATAATTGGCTCGTAAAGCACGCGATATTGGCGTTCGGCGTCGAAACCAATGATATAGAAAACCCAGACATAGCGTATAAAGTCAGTCAACTGCTGGACCGCACCCAGCAGACCCACATATTGAATACTCGCCTTACGTTCGTTGGAAGGTGTCGGGTCAAGCGTGATCCATCGGCCAGCGTCGTCGGGCCCTGTTGAAACCCATGCTTCCACCCAGGCATGGGCGTATTTTTCGCGGACATACATCACCTGTCCCAGCGAATTCCAGTCGCCGCCCTTGAATCCATTCACAAGCCTTGCCGGAATGCCGGCGGCTCGAAGCATGAGTGTCAGCGACGATGCATAATACTCGCAGTGCCCTTCCTTGCGATTTTTCAGGAAATCCAGTACCGGGTCGATATTTGGGTCAACTCTTGTCTGCTCAAGCGTATAGGCATAAATCGCCGGGTCAAGAAAATGGGCTTCCAGGGCCCGTGCCCGGGCCTCGGTGTCCTGCGGCGAAACATTCTGCAGAATTGGCGTCGCAAGATTCGCCAGTTCAGTTTTCAGTTTTTCGGGAACGGACATCAGTATTGCCAGAAACTCGCCGCGTGGTTCGGTTTCTCCCGGCTGTGGCTTACTATTGTCAGGCTCCGAAAAAACTTCATAATCAAAAGCATTGTTATAGGCGCGGCGGGTCATGGTGCCGTCAGTCGCGTTGAAAAAAATCGGCGAACGAAATCTCATGAGCGAGCGGGCCCGAATCACAGGCCGTAGCCCGAAAATAATATCGCTGTCAGTCGCTTCCTGCCTGATCTTCTGGCGTATCGCCCCCGCCATGTTCGGGTTCTGCGGCAATCGCCCGGCGACATTACCCTGCCGCTTCCACTGGCCATTTTCATATTCACCCATTGTCACGCCACGCCAGTAGGGCTCGGCTGTGGGGAATGTCGTTTTATCCTCTTCATCAAAGAATTCGACCGTCATGAAGATCGTGTCGTTTTCCAGAATTTCACCCAGCTGGCCCAGCTTCACTGATTCGTCAAACCCGGTCAAATGCCGTGAAAACGTGCCGCTCCGGCGCGATGTTGACATCCGGTCGGCCCGCGGAATCAGCAGAAACACCAGGGCCGACATTACCAGTGCTGTGCTCACCACCCGAATGCCCGAAAAAACAAACGGCCGGTCGAAAAGCTTCACATAAGGCTGGTCATCAGGCCTGATTCGCATCTCAGCCGGTAAATTCGCTTTTCTGCCGGGGTGGCGTGCCCGGGCCGCCTCCCTCTCCAGATAAAACATCGTCAAAGCCCACAGGCTGATGATCGACCAGACAAAAATGCATTCGCCCACATAATCGCTCTGGCTCAGCACGCCGGCCGTCAGCACGATCACCATACCCAGCAGAAAGATAAACCAGTCATCTTCAACGCTCTTGGGCATCAATATCTTGATCCAGACCAGATACGTCAGCCAGTGCCCCAAAGCCAGCACCAGCAGGTCTGATTCAAGAATGCGCCAGCCCAGCCGCACCTCGGCAATCACCATCGGTATCGACAAAAGGGCCAGCACTGTGCCCTTTGTACGGGAAATCCCGGCCTTCTGGCCTGTGTCAATTTTAAAATATGCATATGCACATATGAAAATCGTTGCCAGCGGATAGGCCATCGCGATCGGCAGGTCGGTCGTGGCGTCAATCGAAAGGGCCAGCACGGCCATGAATATCATGGCGTAAACACTGCCCCGGTATAGTCTTTCGAAGCGAACGCCCTTAATCATGGCCTGCCTCCGATGGTTGTCATGGCCACCGCTTCCGCACGCCCCATGCCGGCCTCATCGCCCGGTGCCGGGCTGTCAAGCCTCACCTGGCTCACGGTCTCGGCCGCGGCCTGCAGCTCTTCATATTCGACCAGCCCTTCCAGATCGCCCTTTGACACATCCAGAAGCACCATTCGGTTGGCAAGGCCCCGTCCGGCCGCCGCCCGCAAACGGTCTGATTTTGCCGCTTCTTCGGCAATCTCGATAGGCCGGGTCGTCACAATCACAAAAATCGCTTCTCGCAGCGTTGCCGGCGGCAGAATATCAAAAAGCTGGTGCAGAGAAAGCTCGTGATTCACCTTCACCGTGGCCAGCGATTCAAGCATTTCATGCAGTAGCCGCACCGAAGCCTGCCCCTGACGCAAGTCGGCTGTCGCACCAATCCAGCCCAGGCTCACTCGCCGCCGCCCGGCCCGGCATAAATCAACACACAGGCTTGCCGTAAATTCAATCGCCTCTTCCACATGCCGACGCATCTCCTCAGTCGGCCGGTTGCGTGGCATCCAGGGGTCAAGAAGTATCGCCAGATCCTGCTCGTTCTGCTGCTCAAATTCCTTAACCATAAGTTGATTGATGCGGGCACTGGTTCGCCAGTGAATCCATCGCGGGCTGTCGTCCGGCCGATAATCACGCAGGCCATGATATTCAAGCTGCTGGCTTGATCTGTCCTGCTTTTGGCCCCGCTTGGTCATGGTTGATTGTCGGTGAACCAGGTGCCATTTGCGTGTCAGGTGCCCGATTCTCGGGTAAATCACAAATGTCTCGGTGCCTGAAATCAGGCTTGATCGCTCCATCAGCCCGAACGGAAACCGCGTGATCATCGTCATCGTGGTCGCCCGATATCGGCCCCGTGCCGGTGCCGTAATCTGCCAACGCAACCGCTCTCGCAGGCCGCCACCCACGCGTGAGAAAAACACCGATGGGCGAAAGCTCACCGCGCCAGGTATTGATTCAACAGGCGCCCATTCGTCATGTAGTGTCAGGGCCAAAACCGCCGATTTTCTGGCTGAATTGTCAAGCACATAATCAATCGGCAGCGGCTGGCCTGCAAATATATGGCTTGGCAATCGTCGTTCGGGCCGCACCCTGCGCAGCATGGCCGTACTCATAAAAAACGACGTGACCAGCGGCCCGGCGGCCAGACCGCTCACCAGCAAAATCAGGTTGATCTGCTGGAACCAGCCGACCAGTGCCAGCATGAACCAGGCCACCCAATAGGCCAGCCCTTCAGGCGTTGAACGCAGCCGTTCGGTTGGCAGCAGCCAGTCTCTGGCAATCTCACTCAGGCGACGTTTCTGCGGGTGCGGCTTTGTCATTTGTCCAATCCCTGTGGACTACTGCAACCGTAAGTCCTGCCACTGCCGTGGCTTCCCACAATCGTCAGGCTTGCCGGCTGATCAATCAGACCGGCACGGGTATCTGCTCGACAAGGTCACGCAAAATCGCTTCAGCCGCAGAGAATTCGCCTGCCTGCAGGAACGACTTGCCCACAATGCGGTGTGCCAGCACGGGCCCCACCAGGGCCTTAATGTCATCAGGCACCACAAAATCGCGGCCCATCAAAAACGCCAGCCCCTGCGCCGCCCGATAAATCGTCAGGGCACCGCGTGTGCTCACGCCCACTCGCAGGTCGTCGCAATCGCGCGTGGCCCTCACAATTTCCAGCAGATAATCGGCCACGCTCTCTTCCACACGCACTTCTCGAACCAGCCGCTGAATGTTGCGAATGGCTTCGGCTGAAATCACGGGCCGAAGCTGCTCAACCGGCGCACCGTCGCGGTGCATTGTCAAAATCCGCCGCTCCTCGCCCCGGGCCGGATACCCCATCTTCAGCCGCAGCATGAAGCGGTCAAGCTGGCTCTCGGGCAGTACATAGGTTCCCTCAAATTCAAACGGGTTCTGTGTCGCCAGCACTAGAAACGGCTTGGCCAGCACATGTGTCGTGCCTTCCACTGAAACCTGCCCGTCTGACATCGCTTCAAGAAGGGCCGACTGTGTTCGCGGCGTTGTCCGGTTAATTTCGTCGGCCAATATCACGTTCGAAAAAATCGGGCCCGGCTTGAATAGAAATTCGCCAGTGGCCGAAGAATAAACGCTCGACCCCAGAATGTCTGAAGGCAGCAGGTCGGGCGTGAACTGAATGCGCCGGAACGGGCAGTCAATTGATGCCGCAATGGCCCGGGCCAGCAGGGTTTTGCCCACGCCAGGCACGTCTTCAATCAGCACATGCCCCTCAGCCAGCAGGGCAACCAAAGCCATGCGAATCGGCTCGGGCTTGCCCACCACCACCGAATTAAGCTGCTCAATCAATCGCTGAAGATCAGCCCTGGCCTGGCTCACAACATCCTGATTCGCCAACGATTCGCTCATCTTGCCCCCAGACTCACAAAGACGGGCTTTAATTGTTCTGCTCAAAGTAGTACCAAATTTTACGCCTGAGCGAAACAGCCAGGCACCGCCATTCATCCTTTTTTTATCGAAACAGCCCCCGGGCCGCCTTTTCATCGTTCCTGGGGCGATTGCTCGCCACACACCATTGATAAAATAGAAGCGTCCCCCCTGTTACAGGAGAACGCCTCAGGAACTTGGGTGAGTGTTCCACTTAACAAACAGGGCTTAAATTTCAGACAGAATGTTTTATAAATCCCTTCCACCTAATAAGACGGATTCTATTGGACACTCTGGGAAAAATTTTTTCAGGCTGATTCTTTTTGATGAAAAAAAGCTACGGCCGGGCCCTGCATTTAGCCTGCGTAAGTTATTGTATAATAATATTTTGAAAGAAATACCCGGCCCGGCTTCGCCTTGCCTGGCCCTGCCCTGATAAAGTCATCAAAG
>JBJTRR010000790.1:0-4524 GCA_046076185.1 bacterium
CGATCATGCGGGGCTGTTTCGGGGGCTGCACTTTCTGTTCGATCACGGCTCATCAGGGGCGAATTATCCAGTCGAGAAGCCAGGAATCGATCCTTCAGGAGATTCGGCGGATGACTGGCGACGACCAGTTCAAAGGGGTGATTTCTGACATTGGCGGCCCCACGGCGAATATGTATCAGATGCGCTGCACCCGGCCCGAGGTGGAAGCGAAATGCAAGCGGCTGAGCTGTGTGCATCCAAAGATCTGCAAGCTGCTTGGCACGGATCATGGCCCGCTGGTTGACCTGATGAAGAAGAGCCGCGATATTCCGGGTGTGCGGAAGGTGCATGTGGCCTCGGGCGTGCGGATGGACCTGGCCCAGCTTTCGCCGGAATACATGAAAGAGCTGGCGGCCCACCATGTGGGTGGAACGCTGAAGGTGGCTCCTGAGCACACCGACCCTGACGTGCTGCGGCTGATGAAAAAGCCGGTAATTGAAGATTATTCGGGCTTTGATTCGCTGTTTCGCGAGGCGGCGGCCAGGGCGGGCAAGAAGCTCACGACGGTGCCCTATTTCATTGCCAGCCACCCTGGCAGCGACATTCATGCGATGATCAATCTGGCCGTATTTCTCAAGCGAAATGGCTATCGGCCCGATCAGGTTCAGGATTTCATCCCGGCACCCTTTGACATTGCCACCTGCATGTATTATACGGGTATCGACCCCATGACAGGTGAAGAAGTGCATGTGGACAGGCAGCTGAAAGACCGCAAGATGCAGCGGGCGCTTTTGCAATTTTTCAAGCCGGAAAATTATTTTGCGGTGCGTGAAGCCCTGCAGAAAGCTGGCCGTGGAGATTTGATTGGCTCGGGCTGCGACTGCCTGATTCCTTCGAATCCGCCGCGAGAGGCCCTGATGGCACGGATGAAAGAGGCGAATCGGTCGCTTGGTGATGGAAAAGATCGTGACCATTATCACGCAATTCCTAATCCGGTCGACAGGGAAAAGTCTGGCAATCGTCAAAAACCCGCCGCAGGTTACAGGCCAGGCAGGCAATCAGCGACTCGAAGAGACAAGAGGAAATAATTACTGTAAGCAAAATGGTTAAGTCAATGACAAAGTGGGATTTATGCGGCCATTAATGACTGATGTTGAGTTAAAATGTGACATTTTAATTTTCGTAACTACGCGGACGGAGAGGGCACAGCTTGAGTCTGTAGCAAACGAATTTGAAATTTCGTTTGAGGAAAAGCAGACTGCCGAATTGGGAAGTTATTTCAAATTAGGAAAAATCGGGTTAAATCGTGTTTGTGCTGTTCAAACCAATATGGGGTCTTTTTTTCACAAGGCATCCGCGCACAAAGCGATTGAATTAATGAGATTCAGTGGGGCAACTTCAATCATTCAGGTTGGCATGGCTTTTGGAATAGACAGCAAAGTGCAGAATTATGGCGATGTTCTCATATCAAGGTGGATTTTTCCGTATGACTACCGGATTGTTGAGGAAAACAGCCAGACCAGCAGTGAAAGCGATTCTCGACATCGTTATCTATCGAACTACAAAGACACCAGGAGATTTCAATCTAAAGACTCGCTACTGAAGATCTTTGAGTTGGAAAAGAAGAAGTCGCATGATTTTAAAATTCATTTTGGCGGGATGTTATCAGGTGGTGCTAGAATGAGGAGTCAGACATTTCTGAGAGAATTACTGGTTAGTGTGACTAATTCTGAAGGGCCCGGAGGATATGTGGGTGGCGAGATGGAAGGTGTTGGCTTGTTGGCTGTGTCTGATAAAGCGAATCCGGTTTGGATTGTGGTTAAGGGGATCTCAGATTTTGCCGATCAGAACCAAGCCGTTGAGGTAAAACAACATCGTGAATTAGCGTGCAGGAATTTGATTAGACTGGTATTCCTGGCATTACTGGGCAATAACGTGTCTAACTCTAAAGTGGGGGCAAACTGAATCATGAACAATCTGGATCAATTCTTCAAACTTGAAGAACAGAACAGTATTCACAATTGCCACCCACTGATTCGAAAGCACATAAAAGAATCACAAGAACCGGTTTTTGATCATGTGAAAGTTCGTATTCACAGGCCTCGTGCAGTTTTTGGCTTTGAATCAGCCCAGATTCAACTTTGTTATTTTGACAGTCGTCATGATCAATACGCTTTGATTGAGGATGAATGGGACTTCGATTTAAATATCACTTTGCTTTTGTTGGGAATTCGTGCTTTTGATAAGGACAATGAAATCATCCGTTTTGGTTTGAATTTCAATTCTGCTTTTCAACATGTGGAATCACGATTTGGTGACGGATTCTTTAATTCGGCGCTCATAGAATTCGTAAGGGAAAGCCCGTTTGCTGAGCAACACTGCATAAAAGATTTATTCCCATACATTAAAACCTTGACGCTTCATGGCAGGGAAGAATCAATGACCGACTGTAAATTAATGATACAGGAAGTCTTACAGGATCAATGGCTCTATTTACGCAGAAAGCTTGATTACACTCAGTCGGAAGCAGAACCGATCCTTGCCGGTGCGATTGCATATTATCTTGATGAGCGATTCGGCATAACCGATGGAAGAAGATTGGGATGGTTGAAAGGATAATGCACATTTAAAAGAGCAGTGAACCATTCCGGGTTACACAGGAGAGACACATCATATTGATTTCTTGATAAAATCAATATTCCGAGGTCTAACCGGGAAATCAAATCGCGTGACAAACGAAGGGCCAGCCGGTTATCGTCCGAATCGAAAGAGTGCCGGCCGAAGGTCTCGCGGCTAAGCTGAAAACCATGACAGTCTCAGACAGAATCAGAAACGAATCAAAATGAACCGCGATCAGAACCGGGTGCCGAAAAAGCCAGGAAAACCTTTTGACAACCGACCTGCGCGAAGCCCGGCCCGGCCGAAAACCGTATCGGCGGCAACTGTTTCGCCGACACGTGCTGCCGGCCATGTGGCGGCCATGATGGCCCGCGAATACTGGGACGAGCTGGCCAAGCCGCAGGGCAAGTGGCTGATTGACATTCTTCGGGCTCATCCTGAAGAAACCGGGCTTTTGAATGATTATCAGAAGTTTCGGCTGCGCAGTTATCTTGAAGGGCTGGCACGCTGGCACGGGTGGCTGCGGGGGCACAACCAGCGGCTTGTGGAATGGCCGCTTTTGCTGGCCAGTCTGCTGGAAAGCGACCGGATTGACGACAATCACCGGAACTGGGCCAATCGGTGCGACATTCGTCCGGAACGGCTGATGGCTCTGGCCGGTGCCCCGAACTGGGCTGTGCGGGGCGAGGGTTACAGGCGAATTGTCGGTTCGCAAAAAGCCAATGTTGACCCCTGGAGCCTGCTGCCGGGCTGGGTTCGAAACCACCTACCCACGGTGCCGGCTGAAGAATCGGCCAAGAACTGGCACTCGCAGATTCTGGAAGGCTTTCAGCATCGCCCGCACCAATGGCTGCGGGTGCGTGACCTGGGCAAGCATAAAACCATTCAGGACAACATCGAAAAACTTGAGGAAGCGACAGGGCAGAGCCCGTGGCGGGCCCGCAAAATGGCGGCGTCGATTCGATTTGGCAAGCATGTGCCAATTGCGCGACAGGGTGAAACCTGGGGGTGGATCAACCAGGATTTCAGCGATCAGGCTGTGGCCGCCATCAGCGACCCTGACCCCGGCGAACGCTGGTGCGTGCTTGAGCCTGAAAAACTTTCGGTGGTGATTGACCTGGCCGACCGCATGAAGGGCAAGGGGCTGGTGGTGGTGGCCTCGACCAGCGAAAAACTGCTGAAATCTGCGGCCCTTCTGGCCCGGCGGTGTGGTTGCCATAATGTGACCACGAAGCCGTGCGGCAAGGAAACGCTGCCCGGCAAGGCATCAAGCTATGACGGAATTCTGATACAGACCGCGGGCATGGCGATGAATCGCTGGCGCACCGAGCCTGAAATGCGACTGAGGTCAGACGAAGCCAAACTTCGCCCGACTGTCGAACTGATTCAGAACCGCCTGAAAACTGCCATTACCGGGCTGAAGCCGGGTGGCCGGCTGATATATGCAGTGGGTTCGATGACGGCGGAAGAGACCGAAAAGATGGCCGACTGGGTGGTTGAAAATCACCCGGGGCTTGTTCCGCAGGAACTGGTTGACCCAAGAAATGGCGAACTTGGCCCAGCCCGATTATTCATGTGGCCCGACCACAACTGGGGCGAGGCACTGTTTATCACTAAATGGTTGAAGTCGGCTTTGAAACCGGAATCTGCCAAGCCATGATTCAATACGACCCACAAAAATACTGGCGATACCTGATTCATACGAAGGGCACACGTATTGAGAGAATTTTCTCTCGCGTGGTTCCCCTCTCAATCTGGGCGTTTATTGTTGAATATTTCAACTTTGACATCACTTCAGGTACGACAACGTCAATTGTCTCCATCATCGGTTCGGCGCTTGGTTTCCTGCTGGTCTTTCGTATTAACGCTTCCAACGAACGTTATTGGGAGGGCCGGAAGCTGTGGGGCGCGATGATCAACACGTGC
>JBJTRR010000791.1:0-5274 GCA_046076185.1 bacterium
TCGTCAATCCAATCGTGATGGCATTGGTGCCAGATTGATCTGGAAATCAGGCGACCAGCCGCTGGTTTATTTTTCAACTGGTGGCGGTTCGTTTCAATCAGCCACTTCCAGAAGAATTCACATCGGGGCTGATGGATCAGGCGAAAAAAATGAGCTTGAGATCAGGTGGCCGTCCGGGCAGGTTGATCGTCTGCAGGATGTCAAATTAAAAGCTGTTTACAAGGTCACGGAAGGGTCATCGCGACCAGAGCAGATCAAGCCGGCATCCCAATAATGTCAGTCGTTGCGGGTGGCTGTGCGATTGATCCCGCCGCTGATTTGTGTTGGTGGTGCATCGGCAGGTGCCGCATTGCTGGTGGCGTTGGCACCGGTGACAGTCAGGCCAGGTTCCGACGAACCTGCAACAGGGGCTTGCTGATTCACGACAACAGCTTCAGGTATGGCCGGGTTCACCACGCCAACAACCGTGTTGCTGTTGGAGGAAGGGGCTGAGGCCACAATTTTAGCACCGTCAACATGGGTGGGAATGGGCGATACGACCACTGCCTGCTGATGCACCTGTTTTGGCCCCCAGAAAGGCTGGTGGCCAACGGTGACAACATTACCGTTAGGGTCGATGTAAGAATGATTTTTAGCGCAGCCGGGGCTGAATATCAGCAGCGAGGCAAGCAGGCAGAACCCTGACAGTCGGAGATTTTGCCGATTCAGATTCCGATTCACCGGCTGATTGAAATGATTCCGCTGCATGGCTTTAGTTCCCGACCATCCGTGGAGGAGGATCAAATTCATGATCGCTGACAGACCAACACCCATTAGAGTCAAAATAGAAATCCTGGCAAGATCAATATTTTCGAACCTGATTTTCGGTCGTACCCAAAGCACTGTTACGACTGTTTTTTTGCCACATGAAAAGCTGTGGAACCAAAGCCCGGCCGAACAACGGCTCGACATCCCAGGCTTTTGTCGGGTAAGATGTTAAATATCCTGCCGCAGTATGATCCTGCCGCAGTATGCTCAGCGAGACTCCTGCCCATGCCTGCAAAAACCAATCTTGCAATCGGCGTTCTGGTTCTGGCCATTCTGCCTGAAACTCAGGCTGAAGTTCGGTTTAACCGAGATGTGCGACCGATTCTGGCCGAGTTCTGCCTGAGCTGCCACGGGCCCGACGACAAAAACCGTGAAGCCGATTTGCGGCTTGACGTTGCTGCCGAAGCCCGGAAAAAGTCGCTTGTTCCCGGCAATCCGGAAAAAAGCCGGCTTTATAGGCGAATCACGTCAACCGACCCGGAACTGGTCATGCCGCCGCTGGAATCGAAGAAGTCGCTTTCAGCCGCGCAGGTTCAAACCCTCAAGCAGTGGATTGCCGAAGGTGCCCGATTTGAAGATCACTGGTCTTTTGAGCCGATCACCGACCCGCAGGTGCCGGGCGATCAAGCCGAAGGGACAGAGATAGATCGGTTTGTCAGGCAATCGCAGAAGCAGGCGGGCGTGAAAATGTCGCCGCCGGTCAGCCGCGAACAGCTCATTCGGCGGGCAACGATCGACCTGATCGGTCTGCCGCCGACCTGGGACGAAGTTCAGGCTTTTCTGAAAGACACTTCGCCCAACGCTTATGAAAAAGTGATCAATCGCCTGCTCGATTCGCCCCGATATGGCGAGCGATGGGGCCGCCACTGGCTTGACCTGGCCCGCTATGCCGACACGCACGGGGGCAGCGCGATTGGTTTTCAGAAATTCCCATTCTCTTATACGTATAGAGATTATGTCATTAATGCCCTGAATGCCGACCTGCCTTACAATCGCTTTATTGTCGAGCAGCTTGCAGCCGACCAGTTGGGCCTGCCGCCGAACGACCCTGCCCTGGCCGGGCTTGGCTTTTTGACGGTGGGCATGCAGTTTCGTAATAAAAACGATGTGATTGACGACCAGATAGATGTGACAACCCGGGGCCTGTTGGGCCTGACTGTGGCCTGTGCCCGATGCCACGACCATAAATATGACCCGGTGCCCACTGCTGATTATTACTCGCTTTATGCGACATTTGGCAGTAGCAGTAAGCCGGAATTGCCGCCGATTGTCGGCCGCGAACCTGACACCATGGAATATCGTGATTATGCCCACGAGCTGGAAAGCCGGCGTGTGCTGGCGGCCGACATGGCCCGCGACCAGACTGATGTCATGCGCAGCCGCCTTCGGATGCAGTTGGCCATTTATTTGAAGGAACTTGCCCAGGGCACACCTGAACAGGATCTTTCAGCGGCTTTTCTGTCGTATCGCACCGACGACATTCGACCACTGGTATTGAATCGGTGGCGAGATTATCTGGCCAAAATGCCGACAGATGATCCTGTCTTTGGGCCGTGGCTGGCTCTCTTCCGGCTTGATCGTGAAGAGAAACCGAAATTTGCCGAAAAGGCACCAGCCCTGATCGCAAAATTCAAGACAGAAAATGGTGACCCGGCGAAGTTCGGCGGGCAGCAGAACCCGGCTTCAGCCACGGCCCGCTGGAACCCACGTGTGCTTGATGCTGTGGCAGCCGGAAAATTACAGTCGCTGACGGATGTTGCTGAGTCGTATGGCCGGCTTTTTGCCCAGGTTAATCGGGAATGGCTCAACGCACTGATGGAAGCCACGCTGGAAGCTGCTGAAGATGGCAAGATTGTGCAGGATGACAACGAGAAGCATCGGGTTGTCAACAGTGCGATCAACCAGCAGATCAGGCGACATCTCTTTGAGCCTGGCACGCCCTTCTGTATGGACGATGTAACGGCATCAGCACTGCTGAACCGCACGGTGAATGACAGCCTGCGTGGCAAGAAGGGGGCAATTGAGGCACTTCATCTTGGTTCAGCGGCATCACCGCCCCGGGCCATGGTGCTGGAAGAAAAGCCGCCTGCCGAGCCGTTCCGGATTTTCAGGCGTGGCAACCCGGTTGACCGGGGCGAGGTGATTGAACCGCATTTTTTGAGCATACTGACGCGGGAATCTGGCGGGCCTTCACCATTTCCCTCCCATGGGCGGCGCCTGGCCCTGGCCCGGGCGATGGTTGAGCCTTCAAACCCATTGCTGCGAAGGGTTTTTGTGAACTGGGTGTGGCAGCATCATTTCGGGCGTGGGCTGGTGCGAACGCCCGACGATTTTGGCACGCGCAGCAAGCCACCGCGCATGCCTGAGTTGCTGGATTATCTGGCCTCGCGGGTGATTGACGATGGCTGGTCGCTGAAAAAGATGCATCGTCGCATCATGCTCTCGGGTCTTTATCAGCAGGCATCGGCCGAGAATGCTGCCAGCCGGATGATCGACCCTGACAACGAGCTTTTCTGGCGAATGCCCCGGCGCAAGATTGATATGGAAGTGATGCGAGATTCCATGCTGGCCGTTGCCGGCGAACTTGATACCGGCAAGATTGGCGGCCGGCCTTTTGATCTTGAATCAAAGCCTGTTGTGCCAAGAAGAAGTGTTTACGGATTTATCAATCGCGACATCATCAACGCCTTTTCCAGCACATTTGATTCAGCCAATCCGACATCATGCACAATGATTCGACCCGAGACAACGGTGCCACAGCAGACACTTTTCGCCCTGAATTCTGAATTTGTGCAGGATCGGGCTTCAGCGATCATCAACCAGTTGGCGGGTGTCAAAGACCTGCCTGATAAAGTTCGCCGGCTTTATCGGCAAATTTACGGCAGAGAACCCTTGGCTGAGGAAATATCGGCAGCGACCGGGTTTCTTGCCGGCCGGGAAGGTGCAGGGCCATGGCGAGAACTGGCCCATGTGCTGCTGGCTTCAAACGAGTTTGTCTTTGTGGATTAACCAAAAAGCCCCAGCGACAGAGGTAAAACCATGACACAACCAGTCAATAAAGACTCTCTGGCAGAATTAAATGCTCAGAACATGGCAGAGCCATGTGTTTCCAGGCGGGCTTTTTTCGCACGCAGTGGCATGGGGTTCGGCTCGCTGGCTCTGGGTTGATGCATGAGGCTCGTGGTGCGGCCGTGGGCACGCATTTTCCGGGCCGGGCGAAGCATGTCATATATGTTTTTCTCAATGGAGGTATGTCGCAGTTTGATACCTTCGACCCGAAGCCCGAGCTGACCAGGCGCGGTGGGCAGATGCTGCCGTTTAATAATTTGCAGACAGAGCGAAAAACGGGCTCGGCACTGCCATCGCCGTTCAAGTTCACGCCTCATGGGCAAAGCGGCATACCGGTCAGCGAGATTTTTCCGCATCTTTCCCGCTGTGTTGACGACATGGCCGTTGTCCGGTCGATGTATGCCGAACTACCGAACCATGAAATGACACTGATGCTGATGAACACAGGCGACCAGCGACTGGTTCGCCCCAGCATTGGTTCGTGGCTGACCTGGGGAATGGGCAGTGAGAATCAGAACTTGCCGGGCTTTGTGGTGCTGTGCCCCGGCGGCCTGCCGGTGGGCGGGGCTGGCAACTGGCGGTCAGCCTTTTTGCCGGGCGTGTTTCAGGGCACTCTCATCGACACTTCTAAGTCTGATCCGACAAATATCATCGATGATATTCGTAACAGGCGAATTGACCCGGCCAGCCAAAAGCGGCAGTTTGAATTTTTGCAGCAGGTTAATGCCAAACATTTGCAGGCAAGGCCGCAGGAAGCCGAGCTTGAGGCCCGCATTGCCACCTTTGAAATGGCCTATCGCATGCAGACCGAGGCGACGGATGCCTTCGACATTTCAAAAGAGCCGAAGCACATTCTTGAGATGTATGGCGAAGGGCCGCAGAACCGGCAGCTTTTGATGGCCCGGCGACTGGTTGAGCGTGGCGTGCGATTTGTTCAAACCTGGCATGGGCCGATGCAGCCGTGGGACAGCCATTCCAATATCAGATACGAGCACAGAAAAGTGGCCAGCCAGTGCGACCAGGGGCTTGCGGCCCTGATCACCGACCTGAAACAGCGGGGCATGCTTGACGAGACACTGATTTTATGCACTGGCGAATTCGGGCGAACGCCTTCAGTGGAAATGGGGCAGAATGGCTCGGGCGCATCGCTGGGCCGCGACCATAACCACTGGGGTTTTTCGTTGTGGATGGCCGGTGGTGGCATCAAGGGAGGAACCATTCACGGGGCCACCGACGATTTCGGCTTCCAAGCTGTTGAAAACCGGGTGTCGATTCACGACATTCATGCCACAATGCTGCAACTTCTGGGCTTCGACCACGAACGACTGACTTATCGCCACGCCGGCCGCGACTATCGCCTGACGGATGTCTATGGCAATGTCGTCAAAGAAATTCTTG
>JBJTRR010000792.1:0-2049 GCA_046076185.1 bacterium
GTCAAAAAACGGCTCTGTCACAAAATCGGTAAAACCATAGTTCCCCGGTTGCCGGTATCGACGAATCTCAGACCAATCGACAAAAACATGCGTTATCCCTATTTCTTTTAATGCCTTGTGAACATCCACAGGGGCTTTGCCTTTCGCCAGTATCTCGATCCCCTCCCGATTAAAAACCGTGTTGTAGAGAATCGGTTGCTCCCAATAAAAAACCGCCGCCTGACCCACCAGCAAAGCCCTGTCCGAACTTTTGAGTGAGCCATCGACCAGCACACTTGCCGGATAAAGCCGGTTTGGTACCGACTTCCATAAAGTTTCCAATGGCTTAGTCCACTCATTCAAACCCGCCAGTGCCGATGAACAGTAAATCCAGTTTGATACAAGAGATACAAAGACAAATCCACGTCGCCAGAACACCCCCGCCTTTGTTTCATTCATCACGCCAGCCCCCATTCCCGCAAGAATCGCAAGAACAGGCTGAACTGGCAGCCAGAACCGGTCAAGCCGATGCGTGAAGAACCACCACGAAACAAAAATCCATAATGCCAGTAACAACATACTAAAATACACCTTACGGCATTCTCTCCGGGTCAGAAAAGCTATCGGCAAAAAAGCCATGAAAAGCGGCGATTGCCAGTCGCTTCGGCCCAGAACATCCACCAGGCTACTCATCAACTCATTGATTTTAATAGCCTTACGTCCATGAGCAATCGACCACTTGGCATTCATCCCGGCATCCCAGTCAATCCCGCCAAAGAGATTCCAAGCCAGCGGATAAACCGGATTCCCTGTGTCAATCACATTCTTTGCAAGCCAGGGCCCGAGAATCATAGTTCCACCAACTACCACACCCACCAGGGGAACAAACGACTTTAACCTGACTATCGCAACGACAACCAACACGGCTCCGGGAACAACAACCGGCAAAATCGCCGTATATTTACACGACATGGCCCATCCAGAAACCACTCCCAGGCAAATCCACCAGAACCCCCGACGTTCATTCCAGGCCATCATCGCCACAAAAACCCACGCAGCCATTGCTGCACATAAGGGCCCTTCAACATAAGGGATAGATGCCAGACGATATGTCCACGGGGCTGAAAGATAAAAAACGGCACCCCACCAGCCTGCCGCCGGTAAGTTGCATCTGCGACAGAAAAGCTGGATAAACCCCGCTGCCAGAAGTGGATGCATACCAATCAGCAATTGCCCGGCCAAGGCTCCGGTTTTCCAGTCGCCCGCCAGGCTCATGGCCGATGTATGCAGCATCTCGACACCAAACGGCATATTCGTATAAATATTGTGTGGAAGATAGGTTATACGGCCTTGTTGCCAGTATTCCTTCGGCCCCTGCAGGTGATACTCAATACAGTCAAAGTCGATCGTCGGCAACATCGAAGCTAACAACATAATCAAAACAAATGGCAACACTGGCCAGGGTGCTATACTCACCAGAAAGCTCTTTAATTCAGTCAGAACCAGCCTTTTTTTGCCATGAATTTCTGCAGCCCAGCCCATAATCGAAAACAATACCACTATCAAAATCCACTGCCACTGCTCTAACATCCCAATTCGGCCCACAATCAGAGTTAGTGTGCCCCATGCCGGGACACCAATCGCCAGGCTCACCATCATGCGTTCGCCGGCAAGCCAGTCGGGCCGCCACCATCGTTCCAAAACGCGAAGGCCCACCAGGCCAAGCCCCCACGCACCCGCCATAATTAAGCACGCAATGGCCATAACTGGCAATCGATCAACCAGCGACGCGAAGCCTGATAGCTCTTCAACCGCTTGTCCAACCAGGCTTTGCGACCATCGGAACCCTGGGTTGAGCCCCGGCATGGTTGAAAACAGCAGGAGCCCCCGCGAAATACTGCTGCCAGAACCAACAGGCGTAGCATTGGGCAAAGGCGTGCTGAGAAACCAGCCCAGCCATGCCATTTGCAGCACGGCCAGCACTGAGAGCAGCCCGGGAGTCAGTCGAACAGCTGGTTTATTCATGAATTGACACGCATGACGATGATGGGCCAACAACCCCGGCGCGCG
>JBJTRR010000793.1:0-4636 GCA_046076185.1 bacterium
ACTGCAAAAAGCCAGCGAAATCGTATCAAAGGCATTGAAGAAAAAGCCTGATTCATTGAACCTGATTGCAGAACGGCTGGCAGGATTGCTGGATTCAGGTGAAAGAGAAGTAGCCGGGCAACAATTTGCCGAGTTGGGTGAGAATGTAATGAAATCACCCGAATTGCTCTGGCTGAGAGCAGAATATTATCGTTGTAACGGGCATTTCTCAAAAGCAATAGAAGATTATGAATCAGGCTTGAAGCAGGGAGGGCGCGACCCGAAAATCTATTTCAAAATGGCGGAATGTGCAAGACTTGGCGAATTGAAGCCAGATTATAAGATATATTTAAACAAATATGAAAAGTCGAGACAACTCACGTATGACGCTGCAGATGTTGATTCACTGAATCCCGAAGTCGGCAAAATGATAAAATTGGCCATGACCAGTATGGAACTTGGTCGGACCACCGAGGCGAAGGCATGGTCAAAAGAAGTGCTGCGGCGTGATCAGGCCAACGTAGAGGCAAGAAAAATACTCGAAGTAGAATCGATTAAGTAAAATGAATTTCATTCACAAAATCTCGCTAAAACATAACTTATTACTCATGGCTTTTTGTTTTATGGCCATGATTGGCTGCGGAAAACAAAAAACAGAACTCGATTTCATAAAAGATGACTCAAAGACATTAAATCCGAAAATGGAGATTCACGGTGCAAATGAAATAAAAAGTGCAACAGGAGAAGTCATTGTATTTCAGGATGTTGCTAAACAGGCTGGCTTGATTATGGCTCATTATCCGGCTGCCAAAGGCGAGTTCCGTCTGTTTGAAACGATGGGCAGCGGCGTTGGACTGATTGATTTTGATAATGACGGACTTTTGGATATTTACATAGGCCAGGGCGCTGATGTTCCTTATATATCGGGGCAGAGTGAGTCAAGATACAATTCACGGCTATATCGGAATCTGGGAGAAATGAAATTCGAAGATGTCACGCTGAAGGCAGGTGTGGGCTTTGGCAAGTTTGCTGAAGGCATAGCTGTGGGCGATTATGATGGCGACGGTGATGAAGACCTTTATGTGGCCGGATTTCACTCGGCGGCACTTTTTCAAAACCAGGGTAATGGCACATTTCGCGAAGTAACAGCTAGTGCTGGGCTAGTGAATGATGGATGGGCAACAAGCTGTGCATTTGCCGATTTTGACAAAGACGGTGACCTTGATCTTTACGTTGTGCGATATCTCTCCAAAACAGTTGATATCGCTGGCAGACCAACCGTGAAATGCAATGCTTTGCCAGGCCAGTCTGGTTATTGCCCACCACTTGCACATCAGCCCGAAGCCGACAGCTTATACAGAAATAACGGTGATGGAACTTTTACCGATATTGGAAATACCATCGGCCTTTCACCCGATGATGGCAATGGCCTGGGTCTGGCAGTGGCTGATTACGATGGTGATTTATTGCCCGATATCTTTATCGCGAATGATAAATCTCCATGCCGATACTACAAGAATCTTGGCAAGATGCAATTTGAGGAGAGAGGGCTGGAATCTGGTCTTGCCTTTAATGAGTCAGGTGAACCAACGGCTGCAATGGGAGTGGCAACAGGCGATATCGATCAAAACGGGACTTTCGACATTCTGGTCACAAATTTTTACGAAGAAGGAGTGACTTTGTTTAATAATCTTGGCAAAGGGCAGTTTGATGTGGCGACCAGCCGAGCGAGGCTCAAAATACCTACCAAAGGCATGCTCGGTTTCGGGACTGGTTTCCATGATTTTGATAACGATGGGCTTCTGGATTTATTTATCACGAACGGCCATGTAAACGATGTGAGACCGTTGCGGATGCCATATCAAATGAACGCACAGCTTTTCAGAAACTCGGGCCAAATGCAATTTCAGGAGATAACTCAATCGGCAGGAGAGTATTTTCAGCAAAAGTGGCTGGGCAGGGGAGCTGCTTTTGGAGATTTGAATAACGATGGTCTATTAGATATTGTAATATCTCATAACGATGGACCGCCCACTTTGCTATTAAATAAAACTGTTCGACTCGGAAATCATTTTATCGGTTTGAAACTCGTTCCGGCCCAAAATGGTGGCCGCGCTGTTTCTCCGATCGGGTCGGTCATCAAATTAAAACTCGAGGATGGTAGAACCCTGACCCGTGCAGTTACCGCAGGAACAAGTTATCTGAGTTCTCATGACCAGCGATTGATCTGTGGCACCGGCAAAAAAAAGATTAGCGAAATTGAAATACATTGGCCCAACGGCAAAGTGGAAACCAGAAAGGAAATTGAGATGGATAAATTTATTATTCTCAATCAAAAAGTGAATTAGGGTTATAACAGTTATCTCAGATTGCGAATGAGTTTCCATTGGGCCTCGCCTTCCTTGATTTCCAGTAGCTGGTTTGTTTTTAACTGACTGAATTTTTGAACAAGGCCCAGTGGCCACTGAATTTCAAGGGAATCGATTTGCTCTGCATCACTCATCCCCAGATGAACAGTCAGCGAATTCCCGCCGAACGACGATCCGAGACCGATCGTGCGAAAAAGTGTTCGTAATTTACCATCCGTTCCTTTACAAGTAGCCTTGATTTTTGCACCAATGGCTGACCGATGAGATTGAGAACCAACAAGATGCAACTCAATCGCGTTAGTGGATTTCATTTCATTTACAAACATCACGTTGTGTGATTTATCGGCAGGCGACTGGCCACCAGTTTGAACAAATAGATCAAGATCACCATCCAGATCTGTATCGCCAAATGATACACCATGACCTTTCTGTAGATGACCTGTACCAGTTTTGACAGTTGCATTATTGAAATGCAATCCATCGGTGTTACGGAACATCAGGTTTGGTACAAGCATACTATAGGACGGCCGGCCAGTAGCCAGATAAAAATCAAGATGACCATCATTATCATAGTCGCCAAAGTTGGAACCCATCGGCACTGTAGCAATATCAAGCCCTGCCGCTTTTGTTACATCTTCAAAAGTGCCTTTGCCTGTATTCCTGAATAGCCTGGGGAATTCGGGTTTGCCTTTGGAAGCTCCTGACATTTCAGATGCAATTTCATTAAGTGTAGAACTGAAACCTGCTACAAAAAGATCTTGAAAACCGTCATCGTCGAAGTCAAAGAACCAGCACGAAAAACTTTTGATAGGTTCTATCACACCGGCTTCAGAAGCGACATCGGTGAAAGTTTTATCGCCGTTATTACGATAGAGACGATTAAATCCATTCATATTACTGACAAAAATATCAGGCTTTCCGTCGTTGTTATAATCGCCCCAGATCACGCCCTTAGACCAGCCCTGATTGAGCACACCCGCCTTTTCGGCGATATCAGTAAAATGACCTTTGCCATCGTTTTCGTAAAGGCGATTACAATTAATCGGCGTTGCATTTCGGTCGTGATATTCACCTGCAACATAAATGTCAAGGTCACCATCAAGGTCAAAATCGGCCCAGGCCGCTGACTGGCTGGCAATTGGTGTATCAAGCCCTGAATCTGTTGTTGCGTCAATAAATTCAGCATTACCTTGATTTTGAAGTAATGTCATACGGAAAGGCGACTCCCATCCGCCACGGAGTAGCAGGATGTCAAGGTCACCGTCGTTATCGTAGTCGGCTGCTGTAAGATTTGCGGCCATTTTTTGATTCTGAAGTGATGATTTTTCAGCGACATCATGAAAATTACCATCATCCTGCTGAATATAAACAGAAACTCCCAAATTCCAGTCGCCGGAACTGATTGCAATATCCGGTAAATGATCGTTATTAAAATCGCCAATAACCGAACCACCCAGCATATTTGGGCCACGCGTACCAAGGCCAAGTTCCTGCAGGTGGTTTTTAAATTGATTCTTCTCAAATAACTGCGGAAACCATTCTTTTTCTAAGACTATCGAAGAAGATGATTGCCCAACGGTGCTTTCTGCAACCTGTAATAGCCATTTGATGCCATCATCATTGGGGCGGGCTGAGAGATATTGCCTGAAATATTCAACAGCCTTCTCAGAACCATTGCGAAATTCATGACGTGCTTCTGAGGCGATCGGAAAAATGCAGCTTGAGGGACCAACACAGGCCACGCAGTTATCAAGTTCGCCACGTCTGAGTGCAGCAACACCACGAAGCCCAATAAGGTTCGATTTTAGTTCGCGGGCTATGAGGGGATTTTCGTCCACAGCTGAAACAAAAAGCTTATCTGCTTCAAGAAATTGGCCAACATACATGTGTATCAGGCCAAGCCGAAGCTGAAGCATGGCACGCTGAAATTGAAATTCTCGGCTGGTGAATTTTTGACGGTTAAGCAAATCCAGCTGGGCAATATAATCGGAAGTGGCATTTCGAAAACGATCCTCTGCCGAAGCATAGCACGCGTCAAGGTTCCTCCTGTCCGGAATGGGAGTGGAATGCCCATAGGCAAGATCATAACCACTGTCATCAACGAATGTTCCAGAAAGCAGCGGAATATTGGGGTCGCTGAAATCAGCCGATGCCTGAAGTTGATTGACTGGCTCTGTAACAGGTTGATTTCCCAGGCGCGTGTGATAAAAGTAAAAGGCTATTACAGATAATAATAACAGTGTGATCACGCCAATAATTCCAGCCTTTCCAGAACAAATAGTTTTTTC
>JBJTRR010000794.1:0-12987 GCA_046076185.1 bacterium
TCGCCGCCCGGATGGAGCAGGTGCTCTACGAGGTCAAACGCGTTGTCGTGGGGCAGGACGCCTTTCTTGAGCGGGTGCTGGTGGCGATGCTCGCCCGGGGTCATCTGCTGGTGGAGGGCGTACCCGGACTCGCCAAGACCCTCACCGTGAACACCCTGGCGCGAACGCTGCGCGGCACCTTCAAGCGCATCCAGTTCACGCCCGATCTTCTGCCCGCGGATCTGGTCGGCACGCGTGTCTTCAATCAGAAGACCAGCGAGTTTTCCACTGTGCTGGGACCGGTCTTCACCAACCTTCTGCTCGCCGACGAAATCAATCGTGCGCCGGCCAAGGTGCAAAGCGCGCTGCTCGAGGTCATGCAGGAGCGCCAGGTCACGATCGCAGGCGAAACCCACCGCCTGCCAAACCCCTTTCTGGTGATGGCCACACAGAACCCGATCGAAACCGAGGGCACTTACCCATTGCCTGAGGCCCAGCTCGACCGTTTTTTGGTCAAGCTGCTTATCAATTACCCGGCGGCCGATGAAGAATTGCGGATTTTGCAGCTTCATCTTGATGGCACAGAGGCCGACCTGAACCCGGAAAGAGTGCTTGAAACAGTGACTTCTCCGACTGAGATTATTGAAATGCAAAAACTCTGTTTTACCCGTGTCAGGGTTGAACAGCGCATTCTGGAATACATCAGTGCCATTGTTCGTAAAAGCCGGGCCTGGCCTTCGTTTGAGCTGGGTGCTTCGCCGCGTGCCGGTGTTGCCATGCTGCGGCTGGCCAGGGCAGCGGCTGCACTTGAAGGTCGCGACTTTGTTCTGCCCGACGATGTTCAGGAAATCTGCACACCTGTGCTGCGGCACCGGGTTCGCCTGACACCCGAAGCTGAAGTGGAAGGCCTGCGAGCCGATGAGATCCTGGCCGACCTGCTTCGCACTGTGGAAGTGCCCAAGTGATATTATGCAAATCTGACACCTGACTGACGTATCATAACCATGCTCTGGCCAAATAAGAAACTCGTGAAACTCTTTCTGTTGCCTGCCCTGCTTTCGCTGGCAGTGATCAGCCTGGAAGAGATATGGCCAGTTGTAGCAGTAATTGACGGCTTGTTTCTGGCAGTTCTGTTGATTGATCTGGCGACTTTGCTGAGTCGGCGAAAATGGCTGATCAGCCGGAGTCTGTCAGAAGTCGTATCCATTGGCAAACCGACCGAGGTTTCACTGACGCTGGAAAACCTTAATCGCCAGGCTTGCATGGTCGAGATTGTTGATTTTCTGCCCGAATTTTTTGAAAACCCTGACTCTGTCATAGCAATGACCATTCCGGGAAGGAAGTCAGCGACGATTCGAAAAAAGATTACACCGCTGCGGCGTGGGCGATATGAAATCAAAACGGTTCAGCTTCTGATCAGCAGCCAATTTGGCCTGTGGACAGTTGAAAAACGGCTGAAATGCCGAAGTCAGGTTCGGATCTATCCTGATATTCGACAAATTGCCGAATACTCAATGCTTGCCCGCCGCGACCGACTTTCGATTCTTGGCGTGAGAAAAGCGCGGCGAATTGGCTCTGACAATGAATTTGAGCAACTTCGCGATTATGTCATTGGCGATGACCCGCGTGATATCGACTGGCGGGCCACAGCCCGGCGTAATCAACTTACGGTGCGTGCCTATCAGGAAAATCAGTGCCAGCGCATCATTTTCATGATCGACACTGGTCGAATGATGTCGGGCGAGGTGGGCGACGGGCTTTCGCCGCTTGACCATGTTTTCAATTCGGTGATTCTGCTCTCGCACGTGGCCCTTCTCAAGGGCGATCAGGTCGGGCTGATGCTCTTTTCCGACAGGCTTCGTGTGTTTTTACCGCCTGTGGGTGGCCCACGACAGATTGGCAAAATCATTCATGCCATTCATGACATCGATCCGGAGATGGTTGAATCGCGATTTGAATTAGCATTTTCCGAGCTACGAAGCCGATGCCGCAAGCGTGGGCTAGTGGTTTTTATCACGAATCTGTTTGATGAATTTCACGGCCAGTGGGCTTCAGAAATTCTGACCAGTATCATTGGCCAGCATCTGCCACTGGCGGTTTTTCTGCGACAGGCGGACCTCTTTCAACTGGCCGACAGTGGCCTTCAAAGCATGTCAAAACAGCAGGCAGAGAAAAAAAGTTCGGAAACTCTTGCTGCAGCAACAGCAGCGGCCGCCCTTCTGAACGATCGCCATGATATTCTCAAACGATTGAGATACAAGGGTGCTTATGTATTGGACCTTGAGCCACAGGAACTTACGGCCAGCCTTGTGAATCAGTATCTTGAGCTGAAGGCCAAGCAACTGATCTGAAACGAACATTGATTGGATTTCGATCACCAGAACCCAATTTTCAACCAGCTTCTGATGCATCTACCAGACCGTTTTGATATGATTTACTTCATCTCGCCCTGATGCCTGATTTGTGACGGTTTAATCAGGCTTCACCTGCCTAAGTGTCACTGCCCGTTCAAGGATCGACAACCGATGTTGCAATTCACTCGATCATTCCACCTGACGAAGCCCTGCAAGTTATTTGCTGTAATAGCATTGCTGGCAACGGGACTGCAGGCAAAATCGCAGGAAGAGGATCTGGCCAAAGAACTGCCCAGAATTCCGGCCGTTGAACCTGACAAAGCCGGTGCAACCTTTGCAATTCACAAGGGGTTCAGCCTTGTGCCAAGTGCAGTTGAGCCACTGGTGGCCGACCCTGTCAGTATGATCTACGACGCCCGTGGCAGGGCGTATGTGGTTGAGATGCGGGGCTATCCATTCCCAGAAGAGCGGCCGACAGGCAAGGTAAGGTTACTTGTTGACAGAAACAGCGACGGCATTTTTGAAACCGGCACAGACTTTCTGACAGGGCTTGACTGGCCGACAAGCGTGGTGCCTTATAAAGACGGCGTTTTTGTTGCAGCACCGCCAGAAATTATCTATGCCCGCGACGATAACGGCGATGGCGTTGCCGACACCCGTAAGGTGATGTTCGGCGGCTTTGGCACGCAGAACGTGCAGGCCCTGCTTAATGGCCTGGTGTGGGGCACTGATGGCTGGATTTATGGCTCAGGTGGCGGCAATGGCGGCGATATCAAAAACCACACGACCGGCAAGGTCACATCAGTCCGTGGTCGCGATTTCCGCTTTCGGCCTGATGGAACGGCTTTCGAGGCAATTTCGGGCGGTGGCCAGTTCGGCCATAGCACCGACGACTGGGGCCACCGGTTTGTCTGCAATAATTCGAATCACATTCGTCAGATCATGCTGCCTTCGCATTATCTGGAACGCAATCCAAATCTTTTCCAGAGTGCGGTTTTGCTCGATATTCCGGCTGAGGGTGCCGCCGCCCCTGTGTATCGTAAAAGCCAGGCTGAACCCTGGCGCATTGTGCGAACGCGGCAAAGGGCTTCAGACCCGGCATTTCGTAAGCGGGCGCCTGCTACTGAACTGGTTGCCACCGGCTTTTTTACCTCAGCCACTGGCGTGACGATTTATCGAGGAACCTCATATCCGGCTGAGTATCGCAACAATGCCTTTATCGGCGATGTCGGCGGAAACCTGATTCACCGCAAGATTATGGAACGAACCGGCACGCATTACACAGCCCGACGTGCTGACCAGAACGTGGAATTTATTACGTCATCTGATAACTGGTTCAGGCCTGTGAATTTCGCCAATACACCTCATGGCACGCTGATGGTGCTTGACATGTATCGTGAAACGATCGAGCACCCGTTTTCCATTCCCGAACCAATCAAAAAGCACCTTGATCTGACATCGGGCAAAAATCGTGGCCGGCTTTATCATCTGGTGCACGAGGGATTTAAGCCGCGGCAACAAGTTTCGCTGCAGGATCTCTCGAGCAAGGAGCTGGTGCCTTATCTGGCGGACCCTGACGCCTGGTGGCGTGAAACGGCCCAGCGAGTGATTCTGGAACGCGGTGACACTTCAATCGTGCCTGATCTAGAAAAGCTGGCAGGCACTTCAGATTCGGCCCTGGGCCGCACCCATGCACTTTGGACACTGGCCGCGTTGGGCAAGCTCACGCCTGCCACCCTTTTGCCTGCGTTCAAGCTGAAAAATCCCGGAATTCGCGAACAGTCGGCCAAGCTGAGCGAGCCTTTCCTGAAAAGCGATGCGACTATTGCAGCCGCGCTGGTAGCCCTGGCGGCAGATGCCGATGGTTTTGTTAAGCTTCAGGCAGCGTTTTCTCTGGGCGAACTTGTATCGGCCGATACAACATCAGCCCTGGTGCAGATTGCGACAAATGGCGAAGTTGATTCGTGGCTTCGTTCAGCGATCCTCAGCTCAATTTCCGGCAGAGAAGTCGATTTTCTGGCCGGTGTGGTGAAGGCAGGCTCGTCAGCCAAGGCGGCGGCCTGGGCTGAGGACATTGCGACCCTGGTCGCTGCACGGGCCAGGCCGGAAGAACTGGCCAGACTGCTTGAAATTGCTTTTGCTGGCGAGCAGCAGAAAACCCTGGCCGACCCTGTTTTGAATGGTCTGGCACAGGGTGCGGCCCGGGGCGGCAAGAACCTTGGTTCATTGATTCCAGAATCACGAAAAGATCTTCTTAACCAGCGTATTTCAGCAGCTTTGGCAACAATTCGAGATACCCGGAAACCGGCGGGTGAACGCATTTCTGCCATTCGTCTGGCCCGGCTTGGTTCGTCGAACGATTTGGCTGGTGCCTGTGAAACGATGCTCACCGCTGAAAACGCACCAACGGCGCAGCTAGCTGCCGTTCAGACGCTTTCGGCCCTGAATCGGCCAGGCGTGGCTGATTTGCTGGTCGGCCGTTGGAAAGACCTTGGCCCAACCCAGAGGCGAGAAGTGGTGGAAGCCCTTTTTGCCAGACCCGAGCGACTTTCGTCGCTTGTCAAGGGCATGGAGACGGAAGTCATACCACTGACGGAAGTCGATCCAGCCCGGCGTTCGCAGCTTCTTGAATCGAAAAACGCCGAAATTGCGTCGCGGGCCAAGAAACTCTTCGCCAGCCTGCCGAGCCTTTCACGGGCCGATGTGCTGAAAGCCTATGCCCCGGCAACGAAGCTGGAAGGCAAATGGGATGCGGGCGAAGCCGTTTTCAAAAAAGTTTGCGCCACCTGCCATAAGGCGGGCGGCTCGGCATATGGCGCGGAAGTGGGGCCGAACTTGCAGACAGTCATTTCACGCAGCCCAGAAGACCTTCTGGGACATATTATTGAGCCGAATCGTGAAATAGCTCCTCAGTATCTGAATTATTCGGTGGCGATGAAAGACGGTCGTGTGCTGACGGGTATGATTGCCTCGGAATCGTCAAACTCGATTGTTCTGAAGCGGGCTGAGGGAGTTCTGGAAACCGTGCCCCGGGCCCAGATTGAAGAAGTTCGATCAACCGGGCAATCGCTTATGCCTGAGGGACTTGAAAATGGCCTTAAACCGCAGGATTTCGCAGACCTCATTCTGTTCATCAAGCAGATTGGGTCGCGATGACATCAGGCCAATGCCTGACCCAGGCGGTTGACGAGACTTGCCATTTGCCTATATGATTCGAGTGAACTGATGCTTGACGGATACTTCCCGCAAGCCTGAAATCCCACATTCAGCAGCAAAGGTAGTACAAAAAGATGGCCGGTAAAGCCCTTGAAGTGACATCCGCCAATTGGGAAACTGCGGTATTACAAAGCGACAAACCTGTTCTTGTCGATTTTTGGGCCCCATGGTGCGGCCCTTGCCGTATGCTGGCCCCAGTTGTTGAAAAGTTGGCAGGCGAGTTCGAAGGTAAGGCCGTTATCGCCAAGCTGAATACAGATGTTGCTGGTGATATTGCCGGCTCGCTTGGTGTTTCAGCCATTCCAACCGTGTTCATCTTCAAAGGCGGCCAGACTGTAGCCCGGCTTGTCGGCGTTCAGCCTGAATCCAAATATCGTGATGAGCTCAATAAACTCATCGGCTGATCCCGTTCAGATCCGCTAAAATCAATCAAGGGGTGGATTTCGTCCACCCCTTTTGCGTTTAGACATCGGCCAATTATGCACCCGACAACACCACTGCTCAAAGTTTGTGGAGTGCGACAACCAGTCCAGGCAGAGGCCCTTGCCGCAATGGGTGTCAGCCTGCTGGGCCTGAATTTTTACATGCCTTCACCTCGATACGTCTCGCCTGAACTTGGTGCGGAATTGGCTAAAGCCTGGGGTTTCCGCGATTCGCTTGTCGGCCTTTTTGTAAACAGCCCGGCGGAAGAGATTTTTGCAGTTCAGGATAAAGTCGGTTTCGGCATAGCACAACTTCATGGCGAAGAACCGCTGGAAATGATCATAAAAGTCGCAGCCCGAATACCGGTGATCCGGGCCTTTCGCATTAAAGATTCGGCTGCACTTGACCTTGCCCGCCAGGAAATCGCCGAGATCCATGCCCATGGTGGTGTTCTTCATGCCGCTTTGATCGACGGTTATTCGGCCACGGCCCACGGCGGCACGGGTGCTTCGGTTGATCGGCAACTGGTTGAATCAGCGATTGATCTTCACCCACGGCTGATGCTCGCCGGCGGGCTCTCTCCAGCCAATCTTGCCGAAAGACTGGCATGGATTCGCCCTTGGGCGATTGATGTTGCCAGCGGCGTAGAAACGCAACCAGGTGTGAAAGACCCTGAGGCCGTTCAAGCCATGCTACGCATCATTTCGGAACGATCAATTCAATGCGATTGAAACGGGTTTATGCCCTTTTGACATAGTGATGAAAGCCTGATTCATCAGGGATAACATTAATAGGTGCTGTTTTTCGAAGTTTATTCAGACGATAAGTTCGTGAATCACGTTTCCATGAACGTCAGTCAGGCGAAAGTCGCGGCCTGCATATCGATATGTGAGCTTTTCGTGGTCAAGACCCAGCAAATGCAGCATGGTGGCATGAAGGTCGTGAACATGAACAGGATTATCCTGAGCAGCAAAGCCAAATTCATCGGTTGAGCCATAAGCCTGGCCTCCTTTCAAGCCGCAGCCGGCCAGCCAGACCGAGAAACCATAATGATTATGGTCACGGCCGTTCAGGGCCGGCAGTTCAGCAACGGGGGTGCGGCCGACTTCGCCGCCCCAGAGCACCAGCGTCTCGTCCAGCAATCCCCGCTGCTCAAGATCAAGCAGAAAAGCGGCAATAGGCTTATCCCACTGGTCGGCCAGTGAGCGATGCGACTTTTCAAGGTTATCATGGTTATCCCACGGTTGTCCGGCTCCTGACCAGACCTGCACAAATCGCACACCTTTTTCAATCATCCGGCGAGTCAGAAGCAATTGCCGGCCAACCACCGTGTCGCCATAAAGGGTTCGTGTCTGGGTTGATTCGCGATTCAGGTCGAACACATCAGCGGCTTCCATCTGCATACGAAAAGCCAGCTCATGGGCCTGAATTCTTGCATCAAGCAGCGGTTCGTGCGGCCGGGCCCGGGCATGCCGCTGGTTCCACATTTGCAGTAAGTCAAGCTGTTTTCGCTGGGCCTCAAGCCCCATCTGGCTATTGCGAATGTTGTCAACCAGCTTATCAACCTGACTGTTCTGGGTGTTCAGGTATGTTCCCTGGTAAGCCCCCGGCAAGAATGACGATCGCCAGTTTTGCGTAGCCACAATCGGATAACCGCCAGGGCACATTGCCACAAAGCCCGGCAGATTCTGATTTTCCGACCCAAGGCCATAAGTGACCCACGAGCCAAAACTGGGCCGGGGAAGTCGAGAGTCGCCGCAGTTCATGAGCATCAGCGATGGTTCATGGTTGGGTACATCAGCCTTCATGGAACGGATGACGCAGAGTTTGTCGGCATGCCAGCGGGCTGTCTCAGCAAAAAGGTCGCTGATTTCAAGGCCCGACTGCCCGTACTTACGAAAGTCAAATGGCGACCCCATGGCCGCACCGGTCTTGCGTTCCGTGCGAAGGTTGCTGGTTGGTAAAGGCTTGCCATGATATTTGCGAAGCATGGGCTTGGGGTCGAAGGTGTCAACCTGCGATGGCCCGCCATTCATAAAGAGATGCACAACATGTTTTGCCCGTGCCGGGAAATGCGGCTTTCTGGGTGCCAGTGGGCTTGTCTGCGAGTCAACCTTCCGGGCTGATTCCGCATGTGCCATCGCCCCAAATGCAAGCAGAGGAATACCGGTGCCGCAGGTTTGCAGGAGATTTCGGCGGGAAATCATGTCTGATTGCATTTGACAGGTGCCATTTTTAGTCGATGAATTGAAATTCGTTGGCGATGAGCATGGCCTGGGCCAGCGAAACCAGTTTTTCTTGAGCTGAAACTTTATCGGTCGAACTCGAATTCAGGCCGAGATAATTCGACAATTCCCTTAGCTCATCCGCCGAAAGTTCTCTCTGCCACGCAAGCCAGGCCATTGCCGAAATCGCTGAATTTTCAGGATTTGAATTGTTTGTCGGGCCAGTATCGACCCTGGCGACAAGTGCTTCGGCAGCAGCCCTTAATAGCGGGTGGTTCAATAGAAATAGCGACTGGGAAGGCGTGGTGGTGATGGATCGTTCGACAGCGGCTGTGTTAGGGTCAGGAAAGTCGAAAGTTCGCAACTGTTCCGGCAGGTTGAGCCGATCAATTCGTCCGTAAAGTCCACGACGGCGAAATTTGAAATCAATTGCTTCCTGGCTTGCCGGGCCACCCATTCGGGGGTCAAGCATTCCGGAAACGGCCAGTAGAGAATCTCGCATCGATTCGAAGTCGAGCCGTTTCACATTTTGATACGCAAGCAGGCGATTCTCTGGGTCAGTTTCACTTAATTTCATGTCGCGAATAGAGCTTCGCATATAAGCATGGCTTGTCATGATTTTTTTCAGAAGCCACTTGGTTGACCAGCCAGAATTCATAAATTCCCAAGCCAGTTGGTCAAGCAATTCCGGATGATCGGGCTTTTCACCACGAAAGCCAAAGTCGCCCGGTGTCCGCACAATCCCGGCATTGAAAAGATAGCTCCAGGCACGATTGACATAAACCCTTGATGTCAGTGGGTTCTCAGGATGAATCATCGCTCTGGCCAGTTCCAGCCGACCGCTTTCGTCTCGTGGGAAATCGGGCGATGCCTGAATATTGTCAAAAAGTCTGAGAAAGCGGCGGGACGCTTCAGGGCCAGGATTCTGCGGGTTCCCCCTGATGAAGACGCGATGATCATCAATGACATCACGATCGACAATCATCTGGGGGCGAATGGCGGCGATGGGATTCCGCCGGCTTTTTTCGAGGGCACCAATCAGGGCCTGCAACTTTGCCTGCGATGCCCGGTCAGGCAGAAGCGTTAAATCGCCCTGTGGGTTTCGGGCGATGCGCATGGGCGAATCCGGGCCATCCATCACAATTCGAAGCGATTCAATGTTGTCGTCAGGGTGTTTTTCAGGCGAGGGTTTACCGGCCGATAATTGCCTGATTTTAAATTCAGCCCATGTGCCGAAAGCCTGCCTGAAAGCGGCGGAATAAATCGCTGCAAGTTCATCCTGATTTTTTGGCGGCTTTGCGATTAATTTTGATTTCAAAATATTGTTTTTTTCATGATCGATTGCATTTTGCAATTCTCTGGAAAAGTTTTGCTGCACGACATCAGCCATACGATTCCAGGCCTGCATGATGGATGCCGGGCCCTTGCGGCTGCGTTCAAGAAACGACTGCCAGCGAACGATCATTGTCGGATTCAAATCGCCACCGTCAGCGATCAGCATAAAATCTTCAGTTTTTGGTGCCTTGCGGGCTTCTTCGGCAGCCAGCAAGTAGTCGCCACTTCGTCGTCTGGCTGTTTCAATTAATTCATCATATTTTTGATTTACAAATTCGCTGAGTTTCTGATGGTCTTCCGCAACTTTCAATTCAGCGTCTTTTGCCGCTTTATTTCCTGAAATCGCTGAAAGTGGCGGCGGCAATGTTGGCTCAACGCTATTGGCGAAAATGGAATAAAGGCCGTAATAATCCTGCGAGCTGACAGGGTCGTATTTATGGTCGTGGCAGCGGGCACAGGCCACAGTCAGGCCAAGAATCGGCCGGGTGACGACATCAATTCGGTCGTCGATAATATCATGCGGGTTATTCATGTATCGACCACCCAGCGTAATAAAACCCAATGCCGCAAGATTTTCATTGCTTGTTGTATTTCCCAGCCGGTCGGCCGCGATCTGCTCAAGAATAAAATGATTGACAGGCTTGTCTGTATTGAACGACTTAATGCAATAATCACGATAAGTGAAAGAAAACGGAAAGTCTTTTTCTTCAAAAAAAACGTAGCCTTTGGTGTCGCTGTAGCGGGCCAGATCAAGCCAGTGGCGTGCCCATCGCTCGCCAAACCGGGGGCTTGCCAGCAAGCGATCAACCACTTTGGCAAATGCAATTTCAGTGGGCTGCGTATCAGCCAGAAACGATTGCATTTCAGCCGGTTCGGGCGGAAGGCCTGTCAGGTCGTGGCTGGCACGACGCAGAAGAGTGCGACGATCAGCAATTTCAGCCGATTTCAGCTGGTTTCTGGCCAGTGAACGGTTGATCCAGAAATCAATAAAATTTGTGCCTGGCGTGATCCTTTCCGCTGGCCGCCGGATCGGCTGAAACGCCCAGTGCGATTTGACACGATCCGGCAAGTTGCTGCCGCTAGTGGCAATCGGCGAATCAGGGAAAGCTGCCCCGGATTGAATCCATGTTTTGAAGTCGTTGATGGTCGCGGCATCAAGTTTCGGGCCTTTGGGCGGCATTTTCAGATCGTCGCGATGTTCAATCGCAGTGATCAGCAGGCTTTCGTCGATTTTGCCCGGCACAATAGCCAGCCCTATCTCGCCACCTTTTAAAGCAGCCTTTTGTGTGTGCAGGCTAAGCCCTGACTTTGGCTGATTCCGGCCGTGGCATTCCAGACATCGGCTAACGAGCACAGGGCGAATTCTGGATTCAAAAAAAGTGTCGTCGCCGGCTGCCCATGCCGATTGCGTGACGCAAGCAACAAGAAAAACAGCAATGATTTTGAATGTCTGGCGAAAAATGTTGGTGACTCGAATGATCGCCGAGGTTCAATCAGGCGGCAGGAGACTGGCTGTACCCATATTATGGTCAGATCTATGTCATAAATAAAGCCATCTTTCGAGACAATTTGACTCGAAAAATATTTATGGCTTATGCATCAGCTGCCAAGCTCGTTCTGCAATTGACAGAAAAATAATTTCAATATATTACGGGCAGATCAACGGAATGATTCACCACCACTTGATTTCAGGAACGCACGGATGATTAAGTCGAAAAATCGTAGCCCTTTATTCGCTTCAGTCGTTTTGTGCTTCTATTCACTGGTCTGCTGTATTTTGCTTGGAATTACGGAAAAAAACGCCCAGGCCGATACCATCACGCCTGATATTTCCAATGGCCATGATTATTTCGGGAATTATGGCAGCCCGGCGTACGGTCAGCCCAAATACAGGCTGGTTGATCTGGGCAAAACCTGGGCCGATGACAAGCCACAGGTTCCGACAGACGAGAACGGCAATGCAGTTGTGCAGCCGCCGAATGCCAGCAGCGATTACCATATTTCAACCACCCAGCGTACCGCGGGCGATTTGCGTCTGCCACCGTTGAACAGCGTGTCTTATGGCAATAACCCCACGAACCTGTTGCCTGCAAAACTGACAAATCAGGATTCAGCATTCCAGGGCTTTTATTACCCACCCGGCAACCAATACGGGGCCGTGGCACCGACGACCGACATTGTTGGCGTCACTTCCCATGGGCTCGTTATCGGCAAACTTGACGCCACGCGGGTTTACGAGGGCTGGGTCGGCAAAAACGACACGAATTTTCAGTATCAGAATCCCTACCCGACGCTGGAAAGCCCGGCTTATTCCACGCCGTCGGATGTCTTTTTCACCTACGACACGAACAGCAAGACATTCACGAAGCTGCTGGATTATAGCTTTAACTGGCAGTTCAACGGCCAATATTATTAGCATGTGCCCTCGCAGGTTGCGATTCAGGGCTTTAACAATCGCGGCGAATTTGTGGGCATGTCGTCGAAAGGGCTGGAACAGGGGCTGGCGGTGTATTATTCAAGCCCCGACGCCACGCCACAACTGCTGCAATCGCTGGCCGAATGTGGCCCATACATCATTGGCGGCCTTTGAGGCATTGATGACAACGGCGTGATTTATGGCAGTGCCAAGCATACACAATGGCGAGTTGGGCGAGACCAGAAATATATCGGGATTGATCATTACATCATGCTTGTGCCTATTGAAGGTGCCACTTCGGTAGCCTTGTCGCCCGCCCCCGTACCCGTTCCTGAACCATCCACGTGGCTTGTCGGGCTGGGGCTGATTGCTGCAGCGACTATTCAGCGACGTATGAAATTAAGCAGAATGATGAACTTGTGATGAGTTTCTCTTGCGACTGAGGCCTGGCCTGTTTCAGTGAAATTTGCGAATAACCAGAGACCGTTATTGGCAAATTTCGACTGGTTTTTGTTACATTATGCTAGAGTTTTCCGGCATTGGCCGGGCGTGTTTTGGGTCATGCAACAGATTCAAGTGGGCAAGAATGGCTGAGATTCATCCTTTTCGGGCGTTGCGGTTTGACATCATGGAAGTTGGCGATCTGTCAAAGGTGGTCTGCCCGCCTTACGATGTGATCGACCCTGCTTTTCAGCAGCGGCTGCACGACACCAGCCCGTTTAATATTGTTCGGATGGAATATGGCATGGATCAGCCGGGCGATGATGCCTCGGCCAACAAATACTCACGTGCCGCCGCCGACCTGAAAAACTGGATTAAATCTGGTGTTCTGAGCCCAGAAACTACCCCTGCCCTTTATCTTTACGAGCAGGAATATCAGGTGGAAGGGCAGACGTTCAAAAGGCGTGGCTTCTTCGCCCGCGTGCGGCTGGATGCCTTTGGTGAAGGGCGCATTTATCCGCACGAGCAGACTTTAAGCGGTCCGAAGGCCGACCGGCTGAACCTTTTTGAAGCCACACGCACCAACCTGAGCCCGATT
>JBJTRR010000795.1:0-2238 GCA_046076185.1 bacterium
CATCTGTCAGCCTGAAAACCAGCAGTTCCGGCCACATTATGGCCGCACTTCGCTCAATTATATCGTGCCTGACATGATCAAAATAGACGCTGGCTCAAGTTTTTGGAGTTTAATGTCCATATTCCAGGCTTTTGGCCAAAATCCGCAGATGATGCACATCAATTCGGGTTCATGATGCTATAATCCTTTGACTTGACTGAAGATGAATCGACTTGTCGGGGCTGATGGCAAACGCTATGAAGATTGTGCATGTGATCACTCGGCTGATCGTTGGCGGGGCACAGGAAAACACACTTTTGACGGTTGAAGGGCTGCACCACCGCCACCGCGACGACGTGATTTTGATCACTGGCCCGGCAGAAGGCCCTGAAGGCGACCTTTTTGCCAAGGCTGAGAGTCAGGGTTTCACCGTTGAGCTCATGCCTGAACTCGTCCGTGCCATTCGCCCCGGCACCGACTTTGCCGCTTACAAAGCCCTGCGACAATCCATCCGTCGGCACCGGCCCGACGTTGTTCACACACACAGCTCAAAGGCCGGGATCGTTGGCCGACAGGCGGCATGGCAGGAAAAAGTGCCTGCCGTGGTGCACACAATTCACGGCATGCCCTTTGGGCGATTCGAAAAATGGCATAAAAACGCTCTCTACATTGGTGTGGAACGCTGGGCTGCCCGCCGATGCCATGCCATTGTAAGCGTGGCCGACGCCATGAGCGAACAGGCCCTTGCCGCCGGTGTGGGCCGCCCGGAACAGTTCCTGACCGTTTATTCAGGCATGGATGTCGATGCCTTTTTGAACCCGCCACGCCCACGCGGCGAAGTGCGGAAAGAGCTTGGCCTGGGGCCGGCGGATGTGGCTTTTGCCACTGTGGCCCGGCTTTTTGAGCTGAAAGGGCACGACGACATTCTGGCCGTAGCCCCTGAAATTCTCAGGCAAAATCCCAACGTGCGATTTGTCTTTATTGGCGATGGGATTTTACGCGACCGATTCAAGGCCGATGCCGAGCGACTGGGCATCAGCCATGCCATCATTTTTACGGGGCTGGTGCCGCCCGCCCGCATTCCTGATCTGATTGGTGCGGTTGACGCCGTGGTTCATCCCAGCCTTCGCGAAGGGCTGGCCCGGGTGCTGCCGCAATCGTTGATTGTGGGGCGACCGGTCATCAGCTACGACATCGACGGCGCCAAAGAAGTAGTTCTTCCCACAACCGGCCATTTGCTTGGCCCACAAGACCTGGAAGGGCTGAAGAAAGCCATCATTGATCTGGCAAGCGACCCCGAAAAAAGGGCGAAGATGGGCGCAGAAGGTCGAAGGCGATTTGCCCACCAGTTCCGGGCCGAGACCATGACCGACGAGCTTCGGGCCCTTTATGAAAGGCTACTGGCGCAGCAGCCGGTGCGGCCCGATGGCCTTGGCTGGCGACGGGCCGACTGGCCCGAAGGCACTCGCATTGCGCCTGACTATCAGGGCTGACTCGAGAAGATTTGCGGATTGTATGAAAATTAATGTAAATTGACCTCGATTCTGCGCATTTATTAAATTGAAATGACGCGATGCATGCGATTTTCATAGAGATTACCTACGTAAGAATGAAAATGAAATGCAAAGGAAAAACGAGCCGGAAGTGTAAATCGAATTAGTTATTCACTATTTTTAAGTTACGACAACACATTTAATTATCTTAAATTATTTTAATTAATTATATGTAAATTAGTTATTACCTGAACTTCCGGCTCGTTGGTGTAAGATGCAAAAAGCCTTTCAATCGTGATTAATTCACCTGGTTTTGGAATGAATCAAATGCCATTAAATGATGATCAGGAATTACTGAGTGTGCTTGCGATGGATCGGCGTGAAAATCATCAGAAGCACGAAAACAGGCCATTGCCTGGCTGGCTTTTTGCAGAAACGGTGCGAATTGCGATCCACAAACGGCGAGGCCCGGGCTGTGCCGTCTGGTTTGACAAGCCTGTTGACACGGCAAAAACAACGGAACCTGCTGCAAAAAAGGCCATGACTCATGTAGATTACGGCCCTGAAATGCAATTCACACCAAGAAAACATTTCTGGCGACGCCTGACCAACCGTTTCCTCGCCGCCTGGTGGATCATCACCCTTCGTGGCACACGAAACGTGCCATGGTCTGCCGATTAATCAAAATACAATTTATGGAAACATAAAACGCCCGGGTCTGACTGAGACCCGGGCGTTTTTTTATGAAAAAATGTCAGCTTGGAGT